>OMTP01000161.1 GCA_900313955.1 uncultured Lachnospiraceae bacterium
CGCTCCGGAAGAAGGCCTTTGTGCTCCGCGCCGGGGTGCCCCGTGAACAGTAACTATGGAACTGTTCGACTGTGTTCCGCATACTCGCATGATGAAATATGTTTACGGGGTCTGAGACGATCCTGTCTCTAATCGACCACAAGTCGTCTGCGTACGATCAGATAGTGGGCGATGGCTCGCCCGGACCGACTATGTCAGTCAGATGTCAGTCAATCATTCAAATAATTAACGTAACTGTTCAGTACGGGCTCTTTGCGGAGAGAAAAAGTTTCCTCCTGAACAGTTACTAATTAACGAACCAAGCCATCGAAGATCACCTGTCCCTGCGTCGCGTCGTAATTCTCAAGATGCAGGGTTCCCGCCTGGGACGTATCCATGACTTTGAGGATTCCCGCCAGCTCCTCCATGCGGTCGGCGAGATTCGTTCCGTCCCCGATTCTGACGGTCACCTGCTTATAGATGAGATCCATGGAACCATTCTTATCAAAGCGGATCTCATCCGGCGGAATCCTGTAGAGATCTGTCAGAGTTCTCATCGTATCGAGAAGGACAAAGACCCTGGTACGACTGACGGGGAGAATCTCCCCGATGACTGGCTCCGTGTGAAGGCTAAGGCCCGTGACAGGAGCGATCCCATCTCCCTCCTTCAGGGAAGGAAGAGACGCCTGGACGACTCCTTTGGAGTCAGTATACCAGTATTTTCCGCCGTAGAGAAAGCAGCCCGTCATCTTCCTCTCTGTCACCACAATTCTCACCTGATTGCGCTTTCCATATTGAGCGTCGATGCTCTCCACAAAACCATTTCCCTTGATGGCGCGGTTGTGGTTCATGAGCACGCACAGAAGTGTGTTGCCGGCGATGGGGCGCTCGCATGCGAGGGCCACAATGTCATCCGCAGACTCATGGACATTTCCCTTCGTGGTCACATTTTCCAGAGTAAAGACAGAAAAGAGGATGACGACCAGGAGAGCAATGATGCCGAACCGGATGATGCCCTTTGCGATTCGGCGCTTCCGCCGTCTCTTAGATGATCTCCTTTTCGACATACTCCTTGAATACTTCTCCTCTCACCTCATAGTTGGGGAATTCGCCCCAGGAGGCGCAGGCCGGAGAGAGAAGGACGGCATCGCCTTCCTCTGCGTGGTCCCTGCAGTAATCCATGGCTTCGTGCATGTTTTCTTTGATGACGATCTTCTCCTTCGGGAAGCCGCACTCGACGGCGCAGGCGGCGATGTCATTTTTTGTCTTGCCCTCAAGAACGAGACATTTCACCCTGCCACCGAAGGAGCGGATCCACTCATGGTAATCAGATTTTTTGTCGTAGCCGCCTGCAATAAGGAATGTCGGCCACTTCATGGCCTCAATGCCCTTGATGGCCGCATCGGGGTTGGTTCCCTTGGAGTCATTGTACCAGACGACGCCATGTTTTGTCGCCACGTACTCGATGCGGTGCTCGACCGGGTGAAACTTCTTCGCCGCCTCGGCGATCGTCTCAAGGGGAACGCCCGCCGAGTAGCAGATGGCCGCTGCCGCCATGACATTTTCAAAGTTATGTGTGCCGAGGAGAAGCAGATCATTCACATTCAAGAGATCGGTGTGAATGCCTCCCCTCGTGACGACGATGGTATCTCCATCGAGGAAAATGCCATTTTCAAGAGGCCGCTTCGATGAGAAGAAGAAGACGTCCGCCGGGCACTTTTCTGCAAATGCGCGAAGCACCTCGTCCTCATAGTTGAGGACGCAGACATCTTCCTTCGTCTGATTCTTTGTGATGAGCTCCTTGACCCGGATGTACTCCTCCATGGTGTGATGGCGGTTCAGGTGATCCTCGGTGATGTTCAGAATGGCTGATACGGCCGGGCGGAAGGTGTCGATGGTCTCCAGCTGGAAGCTCGAGATCTCAGCGACGACGGTCGACTGGTCTGTTGTCTTCTGTGCCTCTTTTGTGTAGGGGTTGCCGATGTTGCCGACGACGAAGACTTCGGGCACATACGCCTTCATGATCTCCCCGACAAGGGATGTCGTCGTTGTCTTGCCGTTTGTTCCCGTGATGGCCAGGACGCGGCCCCTGCCCGCCCTGTAGGCCAGCTCGACCTCGCCGATAACCGGGATGCCCATCTCCTTAAACGTAAGGACATTGGGAATGTCACAGGGAACGCCCGGGCTCATGACGACCTCGTCGATGGACTTCAGAACATCCTCCGACAATGTCCCGACAACAGCCTCCGCTTTGGAGGGATCCTCCAGTTTCTTCAGGAGATCCTCCGGCACAAGTCCCTCTTTCTCATCATAGAGGACAGGGGTCATGCCCATTTTCGCGATCAGGTTGGCGGCGCCGACGCCGCTCTTTCCGGAACCATAGACAAGTACTTTCTTCATTTTCTTTTCTCCTCTTTCCCTCATTTTCCTAAAAGGTAAGGCAGCGATTACAGGGCCAGAAGTCCCACGAGGCACAGCAGCGTCGTGACGACCGTAAAGACCGCGACGACGCGTGTCTCCGACCAGCCCATGAGCTCAAAGTGATGATGGATGGGCGCCATCTTGAAGAGGCGCTTTCCCTCACCGGTCTTTTTCTTTGTGTATTTGAAATATCCCACCTGAAGCATGACAGAGACAACCTCAACGAGATAGATGAGACCGACAAGCAGAATATAAAGCGGCATGTTCAGCATGTAGGCCATTCCGGCGACGAAGCCGCCCAACGCCAGAGACCCCGTATCTCCCATGAAGACTTTTGCCGGAAATGCATTGTAGAGCAGAAAGCCCATGAGCGCACCCATGACCGCAGCGGCAATCGGGGAGACGCCCGCCTCAAGAAGTTCCGAGGCAAGAAGAAAATAAAAGGCGACGACGATAGTGACGCTGCTCGCGAGGCCGTCGAGACCGTCCGTAAAATTCACTCCGTTGACGGTTCCGATGACAGCAAGGAAAAGAAGTGGATACGCCCAGAAGCCGATGTCCGCCATTTTGCCCCCCGTGAAGGGAAGGCGGAGAGCCAGGGACATACCCGGTACATTGACCAGAAAAGCGCAGAAGACAGCGGTCACGACGACCTGCAGGGCAAATTTCTGCCTCGGAAAGAGGCCGTCGGATCTCTTCTTCACAACTTTCAGATAATCATCGAGGAAGCCGATGAGACCGAAGGCAACCGTGAGAAAGAGGACCGGTCCGATCTTGGGGAAGCTCCACACAAAGATGAGCGAAGTCACCGTGACCGCGATGAGAAGGATGATGCCTCCCATGGTTGGCGTTCCTGCCTTCTTCAGGTGGGACTTGACGCCGAGTGTTCTCTCGGTCTGATCCATTTTCATGCGCGTGAGCACAGGAATGATGACCGGTCCCAGAATCGCGCTGATCGCAAAGGCGATCAGCACAGGAATAATTGACGATGCAGTAACCATTTTTTTCTCTCCTCATTTCCTCAGTTAGTCAGTTCGGCGTTTGTGACGCCGTCCGTCTCCTCCGTGTTGCCGCCGGCGGTATTGGCCGCATCCTCCTGGCCGGAGGGCTCCGGAACATTGGTATCCGCGGCCTCATCGACCACGGGATCTTCTCCCCTGGGATTGCCCAGATCCATCTTCTGATAGATGTTGTCTTTTGTCTCTTCGTCTGGATAGATGTTCATGTAGGGAAGAATCTCCCTCAGGGCATCTCTGGCGATCCACTGGGGATAGCGGCTGTCCGCCTGCTCCTCCACATTGGGCTCGTCGACAACCACATAGATCTCCACCTGCGGGTTAACGTAGGGGGCAAAGCCGATCCAGGAAACCAGATACTTGCCGTTGCCGCGGGGAATCTTCTGCGCTGTTCCCGTCTTGCCGCCCATGGAGTAGCCGTCCACCTTGGCGAACATGGATGTGCCGCTGTCAACGCTCTCCTTCATGTAGCTGCGAAGGAGATCCGAGACATCTTTTGACACGGTCTCCTTCATGACGACTTTGTCCATGGTCCGGGCCGTCGTCCCGTCTGCATTTAAGATGCGGCTGACGATGCGGGGCTTGTAGTAGGTGCCCCCGTTGATGATGGAGGCGATCGCGGAGGCTTCCTGAATCATGGTACAAGTGAACCCCTGTCCGAAGGAGGCCGTCGCGAGGTCAACCGAGCCCATGGTGTCCGAGGCGCCGATGATGCCGGACGCCTCCCCCGAGAGGTCGATGCCTGTCCTGCTGCCGAAGCCGAAGAGCTGCTGATAATTGCAGAAATTGTCAATGCCAAGTTTTGCCCCGATCTGCATCATGCCGTCGTTGCAGGAATTGGCAATAATCTGGGACAGTGTCTCCTCCCCGTGGCCCGATGTATTCGAGCATCGGATGCGCGTTCCTGATACAATCTCATAGCCGTCGCACACATAGGTATCCGACGTGCCGATCGCTCCTGTCTCCAGGGCTGACGACATGGTGACAGGTTTAAACGTAGATCCCGGCTCGTAGGCATCCGAGATGCAGTAGTTTCTCCACAGCTTTTCAAGTGCCTCAAGGCGCGCATTGTCCGTCATGGACTTGAGCTCAGATTTTGTGTAGAAAGCACTCAGATCTCTCGGCGAGTTGAGGTCGTAGGGATCCGAGCTCGCCATGGCGAGGACGGAGCCGTCATTTGGATTCATGACAAGGATGCCGACATTTGCCGCAGCTTTCGTCTCGCTGTAGGGGCCGGATGCATAGGTGTCCTCGAATTTTTTGATGTATTTTTCCGCGATGGCCTGGATATTGGCATCCAGGGTACTCTGCACGGTCTGGCCGTCGACTGCGTCGACAATGGTCTGCTCGATCGTCGAGCCCGAGCCATAATAGGCGTACTTGCGGCCATTGACTCCTTTCAGGGTCGGGTTGTAGTAACCCTCAATTCCCCAGTCGGCCTCGTCCCCGTCATTGGTAAATCCGATGACGTCGCAGGCCAGAGATTTCATCGGATAGCTGCGCACGTACTCCTCCTCAAACCAGACGCCCTGCACATTGGCCCGGTTTTCGGCCTCACTCTCCGACAGCTTCTCTGTGTCGTTCACATAAGAATCAAATTTCTTTTTTTCTTCGATGGAAATGTCTTTTTCGATGACCTGATACTGGGAATCCTTTGTCTTCTCATCCGCAAGAAGGGTACGAATCGTTCCCTCATTGAGGCCCAGCACTTCCTTCAGGGCCGTGACTGTCGGCTCCAGGTAGTCCTCCTTGGAATTGACGACCTTGCAGTCCAGAATGACATTGTACTTCTTGGTCGATGTGGCAAGGACAGTCCCCGTGCTGTCAATAATGTTCCCTCTCTTGTAGGCGATCGCCTGCGAGACATACTGGGACTGCGAATTGGACAGAACCTGTCTTGTGTACTGGTCTTTGCTCACCGCATTGATATAGGTGATGCGAATGAGGAGGGCAACAAGACCCACGGCTGTGACAAGAAAAAGGGCCGCAAGCTTCTTTCGCATGCCGCCTGTAAGTTTGCCGGACCGCGCTCTCTTCTTCCAGGCATCTTCATGTCTTGGTGTTTGATTCAATCCTTTGCTCCCTAAAAAAGAACGTCCGTCAATGTTTACTTGACGGAACGCTCGCATACTGCTGCATATAACGACTGTCCTCGGTATTATACCACACAATCTGGTCCTCGGTAGGATATTTCATTCCCAGCTTGTTTATGGCGGTGTCCCGAATGTATTCCCAGTCGATTTTACTGTCCAGACTCTCCTTCATGGCCTCATTTTCACTCTGTAAAGTGACAAGCTTGGAGGCCAGTTTCTCATTGGTCGCTGTCTGGTTCGTGATTGTCTCTTTTAATTTCAGATACTGGATGCTCATAAAGACGGTAACTGCTACGGCAAATGCGAGAAACAGGACATAGCCGGCGCTCATGTTGAGAGCCTTGGCTCTGTTCTTTTCGATTCTCTTTGCGCTGTCAGCCTTCTCACGTGCTCTTCGCCTCTCCGCGTACGGACGCGCGGTCATTTCTTCCGATCTCAAATTTACCCTTCGCCGCGCGTTATCATATCTCGCCATCCTTCTCCTTGGTCCCTTCGCTCGAAGACGCGCAGCTTGGCGCTCTTGGAGCGGGGATTCTCCTCCATTTCTTTGTCCGATGGGAGGATCGGTTTCCTTGTGATGACTCTCCCCTTCGATTTCTTTCCGCACACGCACACCGGAAAATCCGGCGGACATGTACATGGATTCTCATTTCTCCTGAAAGCGGATTTCACAATCCGATCCTCCAGGGAATGGAAAGTGATAATGGAAAGACGCCCCTTATTGTCCAGCAGATCAATCATCTGATCCAGGGTATCCGTGAGAGCTGTCAGTTCCCCGTTCAGCTCTATGCGGAGCGCCTGAAAGGTCCGCTTTGCCGGATGCCCTCCCTGCTTGCGAAATTTCATGGGAATCGATGCCTCGATGATCCCGACTAACTCCCCAGTCGTCTCGATCCTCTTTTTCTGGCGGTACTCCACGATGTGTTTCGCAATATTCTGTGCGAACCGATCCTCGCCATAATCTCTTATCATCCGGAACAGTTCGCGCTCCGAGGCTTCATTGACTATGTCCCCGGCGGTCCTCGCCTCCCGCTGATCCATCCGCATATCAAGCGGCGCATCATGCATATAGGAGAACCCCCGGTCCGCCGTGTCCAGCTGATAGGAAGACACGCCCAGGTCAAGGAGGATACCATCCACCTTATCATACCCGAGGCTTCTCACAATCGACGGCATATCCGCGTAATTGCCGCGAACAATGCTGACGCGCTCCCCTGCGTCAGCGAGCCGCTCCCCAGCAGCTTTGATCGCGGCCCCATCACGGTCGATGCCGATCAGTCTTCCCGACTCATTCAGCCTCTTTACAATCTCCAGAGAATGTCCCGCACCTCCGAGTGTTCCATCCACATAGATTCCATCCGGACGAATGGCAAGACTTGCAATTGTTTCATTCAGAAGAACAGATTTATGAACAAATTCCATGAAAATACTCCCCTTAAAGCATCATCTTCAGGCTTTCCAGTTCACTCCTCATTTCCTCTGCGTCATTGAGTTTCTCTTCTACCTTCGCCCATGTCTCCGGATTCCAGATTTCAAAGTAAGTCATGTTTCCCGTGATGATGACGTCCTTGTCGAGCTTTGCAAACTTACGCAGGTCCTGTCCCACAAGGATGCGGCCCTGGGCATCGAGTTTGGCTGATTCGGCATTGGACAATAGGAATCTTTTAATTCTGCGGATTTTCTCGGCGCTTCCCTGAAGTCCGTTCAGAGATTCAATGTACTCTTTGAAAGCCTGCTCGGGGAAGACGGTCAAGTCTTCCTCCCACCAGGGAACGACGACAAGCTTCTGCCCGTCGACCTCCTCCCTGAATTTTGCAGGGATGATCAGTCGTCCTTTTGAATCAAACGAATGACTGTACTTCCCAAGAAACATGTTGAATCCCCCATATCGTGGTATTTTTCTCCCATTTCCTACCACTTGCTATAAATTTTAACCCATCTCCCCTGCAAATGCAAGGAGCCTTGCGGAGAATTCACAAATGCGTACAGTAAAATCCGAACTGCGAATTCGGGACATTTCGACCCAATTCTCCCCTTTTTTTGATGAAAATGACAAGTTTGGAGATTTTATGGGGGTCTTTCATGGGCCATCCCCCCACTTTCGTGGAAAATGATGCTTTGCCTGCCGGCTGAAATTTTTCTCCGAAAAATTCCCCACATCCCACCACCGCCCCACAAAGTGGAGCCTATTTCTTGCAAAACGCAAAGAAGCCCCACTCACCTTCCCTTTTCGGGGAAAGGCGAGTGGGGCGGATCTACAGATTTATATGGTTTTTGTCTTCCTGGGACGCCTGACAGCTATCATGATGATGGAGATGACGACGGCGACGGCAGAGACGACCATGGAGACCGGGATCGAAGTGCCGGGAATCAAGAGCTGATCCGTCCGCAGGGATTCGATCCAGAAACGGCCGAGGCCGTACCCGATGACGTAGTAGAGAAAGAGTTCGCCATCAAAGGTCGTGCGGTTGCGCATGACAAATAAAAAGAGGAGGACCAGGATATTCCACATGCCCTCGTAGAGGAAAGTGGGAGTCACCTGAATGTACTGCACGCCATCCACTGTAAGAGCATGCTCCCACATCTCCTCCGTGATCTCTTTCTCGCGAACCGCAGAGACAGGCAGCTGCATGGCGAAAAGCCCGTCCGTATAGCGGCCGAAGGCCTCGCGGTTGAAGAAATTCCCCCACCGGCCAAGAATCTGGCCGATCGGAACGCCGATGACGCAGGTGTCCAGCATGACCTGAAATTTGATCTTCTTGATGTGACTTAAGACCAGCACGGTGATGACGCCGGCAATGATGCCGCCGTAGATGGCAAGGCCGCCCTCCCGTATATTGAAAATGTCGATCGGGTTGTCCTTATAGAGATTCCACGCAAAAGCCACGTAGTAAATGCGGGCTCCAATGATGGCGAAGATCATGGTCCAGATGGAAATATCCAGGTAGTCATCCGGGTTCTGTCCGGTCTTCTTCGCCCTCGCGCAGAGCGCCCAGATACCCAGCATCATGCCGATGGCAATGACAATTCCATAATAGGCGATCGTAAAATTTCCGATCCTGATATTCTTCCCCACATGGTCCAGATAAATGCCCAGGTGGGGGAAGTTAATCTCGTAATCCATGACAAAACACCCGATCAGACATTGAAGCGGAAGAGGATGACGTCGCCGTCCTGAACCACATAGTCCTTGCCCTCCATGCGGACAAGTCCCTTCTCACGGGCTGCTGTGTAGGAACCGCAGTCAAGCAGGGTCTGATAGTTGATCACTTCCGCCTTGATGAAACCGCGCTCAAAATCCGTGTGAATTTTGCCGGCAGCCTGCGGTGCCCTGGTTCCGATCTTAATGGTCCAGGCGCGTGTCTCGTCCTCGCCGGTTGTGAGGAAGCTCATGAGGCCCAAAAGTCTGTAGCTGGCTGCGATCAGTTTCTCAAGGCCGGATTTCTCGATGCCAAGATCCTCGAAGAAAGCCTGCTTCTCCTCCTCAGAGAGCTCAGAGATCTCCTGCTCGATCTCTGCGGAGACAACGAAGACGCCGGAGTTTGTCTCCTTGGCGACCTCGCGGACAGATGCCACGTATTTGTTGGAGGCGCCGTCATCTGCCAGATCTTCATCGGCGACATTGGCTGCATAGATGACCGGTTTGTCGGTAAGCAGGTCCAGAGACTGACGGAACTTCTCCTCTTCCTCGTCCTCAAAGGCAGGAAGCGTGATGCACAGGTGTCCGCCTTCCAGATGCTTGTAGATCTTCTCGAGGATGGCATACTCCTTCTTGGCTCCCTTGTCGGCGCCGGACTTGGCGGACTTTCCTGTCTTCGCCATTCTTCTCTCGAGAACTTCCATATCCGCAAAGAGGAGCTCCATGTTGATGGTCTCGATATCGCGGGCGGGATCGATGCTGCCGTCCACGTGGACGATGTTGGTGTCCTCGAAGCAGCGGACGACATGGACAATGGCGTCACACTCACGGATATTGGCCAGGAACTGGTTGCCGAGGCCCTCGCCTTTGGAGGCACCTTTGACCAGACCTGCAATATCGACGAACTCAACCGTAGCCGGAGTGACCTTCTTGGAATGGCTGAAATTTCCCAGAAGGGTGAGTCGATCGTCCGGGACAGCAACAATACCCACGTTGGGGTCAATTGTACAGAAAGGATAGTTGGCTGCCTCAGCGCCAGCCTTGGTCAGGGAATTAAACAAAGTACTCTTGCCGACATTCGGCAGACCTACAATACCAAGTTTCATCTTGAATTTATCTCCTTAAACATTTTTCACGAATCCGGCTCCCTCATGCCCATAAAAAAAGCAAGCCTCTCACAAGCATAAAAAAGAGAGCCCAGTGTGACATTTCGCATTATATCACACGTGGGCTCTTTGCTCTACTCTTTTTCGAAGGAGACGCAGGAGCTATGGCGAGAGGGGTTACAGTTCACGCGTGGGTCACGACGTCGCTCCACGAAAAGACCTTCCATCCGGACTTAGTAAATTTGCGCGCAAAAGCGGGCGCGCAAA
>OMTP01000005.1 GCA_900313955.1 uncultured Lachnospiraceae bacterium
AAGTGAAGGAAGAAGGCCTTTGTGCGAAGCGGCGAAGTGACCCACCCGTGAACATTAACCAAAAAAGAGCCTTCACAGCCGCATGCTGCGAAGACTCTTGTCTTTTTATCCTGTCTTACTCAACAGCGTCAATGACCAGTTTTGCTGATCCGTAGATGCCAGCGTCATTGCCGAGCTGGGCGAGAACAATCGGAGTATTCTTGAGAGCAGGGAAAGCGTACTGTCTGTAGTAGCGACCGACAATCTCCGTCAGGCAGTCTCCTGCGCGGGAGACACCGCCGCCGATGACAATGACCTCAGGGTCAATGACGGCTGCATAGCTTCCCAGAGCCTTGCCCAGGTAAGCAGCGAAGCGGTTGACAATTCTCTCTGCAACATCGTCGCCTTTCTTGTAGGCGTCAAAGACGTTCTTGGAGGACAGCTTCTTGTCGTCAAGCAGAGTCTCCTCATCATCAGCTTTCTTATCCATCTCTTCTTCCGCGAGGCGGACAATACCGGTAGCAGAAGCAACCTGCTCCAGACATCCCTTGTTGCCGCAGTTGCACGGTTCTTCAATGGTATCATCCACATGGCCATGACCGATCTCGCCTCCGGCGCCATGGGCACCTTCAACAATCTTGCCATCCACAATGATGCCGCCGCCGACTCCCGTACCGAGAGTCACAACGATAACATCTCTCTTGCCTTTGGCGCCACCCTGCCACATCTCGCCCAGAGCTGCGACATTGGCGTCATTCCCTGCCTTCACAGGAAGTCCTGTGAGCGCTCCTAATTCACCCTCAATATCGGTTTCGCCCCAGTGAAGATTAACTGCGACAGGAACCTTGCCGTTCTTGACTGGTCCCGGAACGCCAACGCCGACGCCTGCCACTTCGTCCATGCTGATCCCCTGCTCGGCCGCCTTCGCCTTGATAGTTTCGGCAATATCCGGAAGAATATTCTTCCCACCATCTCTGGTTCTCGTAGTAATCTCCCACTTGTCAACAAGCTTGCCAGCCGTCTCGAAGAGGCCGCACTTAACGGTCGTTCCACCGATATCAATGCCAAAACAATACTTCTTCATAACTTTTATTAACCCTCCCTGTTGGTCATATTTTCCTGCACGCGGCGATAAAGCTCCTGTGCAGCATTGTAACCCATCTTTTTCTGTCGGTGGTTGACCGCTGCCGTCTCAACAATGACGGCCAGATTCCTTCCCGGCCGGATGGGAAGCGAGTGACAGACAACCTTGTTGCCAAGGAACTCTGTGTACTCCTCTTCCAGTCCAAGGCGGTCGTACTCCTTGTCCCGGTTCCAATCCTCCAGCTTGATGACCAAATCGATCTGCTGGCTGTCCTTGACGTGCTCGACGCCATAGAGTGTCTTGACATCAATGATGCCGATACCGCGCAGCTCGATAAAGTGCCTCGTGAGATCCGGAGCTGAACCGACCAGCGTGATGTCCGATACCTTGCGGATGACAACCACATCATCACTCACCAGACGATGTCCGCGGCGCACAAGCTCGAGAGCCGCCTCTGACTTGCCGATTCCGCTCTCACCCATAATGAGAACTCCCTCGCCATAGACATCAACGAGAACGCCATGGACAGAGATACTGGGTGCCAGCTCGACGCCAAGCCAGCGGATGACTTCCGCCATAAAACCGCTGGTCGTTCTCTCCGTCACGAGAGTCGGAACTCCATACTTGCGGGCAATATTGAGCATCTCCTCCGACGGCTCCGTCAGTGTTGTGAAAATGATGCACGGAATGCCAGACGAGACAAACTTTTCATATCTCTGATTGCGCTCATTTTCCTCCATCTGCATAATGTAGGAGTATTCGACATATCCGATGATCTGTACGCGCTCTTTTACAAAATGATCATAGTAGCCGGTCAGCTGCAGCGCAGGCCGGTTGATGTCCGGCGTTGTGATCTCAATCTTGCTCATATCGATGTCGGGCGTCAGATTGTTCAGCTTTAAAGCCTGCGCGAGCTTTGAGAGCTTTACGACTGTCTTCATAGATTGCGCCTCCGAAAACCCAAATCTTTTTGTGCATTTACAACAAATCCAGGGGCTGTTTCAACTCGTCTATGGCACTTTTTCCAGCCCCATACACCTCTTTTTCATATCCAATAGTGTACCATAGCAAAGCCCCGAAAACAATCGCAACTGCGTGCTTTATTCCTTCTCCACCGGCTGATGAAAGAAAGCGTAGACGCTTTCGGCGGCCTTCATGTTCATGGAAGGAGCATGGGCCAGCTCGTCGAGAGAGGCGTCGCGGATCTTCTCCGGAGTTCCGAAAGTACGCAGAAGCGCCTTCCTACGGGCATCTCCTATGCCGGGGATATCATCGAGGACCGAGTGAACCTGCCCCTTGCTGCGCAGCAACCTGTGGTACTCTATAGCGAAGCGATGTGCCTCATCCTGGATGCGGGTGATGAGCTTAAAACCCTCACCGGTCTTGTCGATCGTTGTCTCCCTATCATGAAAATACAGGCCGCGCGTGTTGTGATAATCATCCTTGACCATGCCGGCGACAGGAATGGAAAGATCAAGGTCATGGAGCACTTTCTCAGCTATGTGGACCTGTCCCTTGCCGCCGTCCATGAAAATGAGATCCGGCAGCACGTCAAATCCCTGGGATCCTTCTTTGGCTCTTGTGAAGCGTCGGGTCAGGACCTCTTCCATCGATGCGTAGTCATTGGGTCCCTGGACCGTCTTGATGCGGAACTTGCGATAGTCCGTGCGCTTGGGCGTCCCCTCCTCAAAGACAACCATGGAGCCGACCGAGTCGACTCCACTGATATTGGAGATATCATAGGCCTCCATCCGGTTGGCTGTAGCAATTCCGAGAAGAGAGCGAATTTCCTCAACTGCTCCCGTCGTGCGCATTTTCTCGCGTGCCATGCGGTCGCGGTCCCGCATAAGGACGGCCTCCGCATTTTCCCGGGCCATGCGAACCAGCTTCTCCTTCATGCCTCTCTGAGGGATACGAATGCCGACATGACTGCCTCTCTTTTTAGAAAGAAACTCCTCAACCAGCTCGTGTTCAGGGATGTCATGCTCCAGCATGATCTCTTTGGGCACAAAGGGAGTCCCCGCATAGTACTGCGTGAGGAAACTCTGCAGAATCTCGCTCTTGTTTTCCGAGTCTTTGACAGTGAGAAAGAAATGCTCACGCCCAATCAGCTTGCCGGCGCGCACAAAAAAGACCTGGACGACCGCCTCGGTGCGGTCCATGGATGTGTTGCCTTCCTTGGCCAGGTCTGCCGCAATCGCAATGACGTCCCTGTCCTCATCGTCCGAGGAGCTCGTAATCTTCTGCCTCTCCGTGACAATGCGGATGCTCTCGAGAAGATCCCTGTATTCAGCCGCATCCTCAAAGCGCATCTCCTCTGAGGCCTTCTGCATTTTCAGAGTGAGTTCCGTGACTTCATCCTTCACATTTCCACCCAGAAAAGCGACGGCCCTGTTGACATTTTTTCGATACTCCTCGGGACGAATGAGCCCCTGACACGGAGCCGGGCACTGACCGATCTGGTGGTAGAGGCAGGGACGTCCCTGTCCCTGCCTCTCAGGTAATTTTCTCGAACATGACCTGAGATGAAAGAGCTTACGAGTGAGCTCAATCATGTCGCGCACCGCCCCGGCAGTTGGATAGGGGCCGAAATAGCGTGAGCTGTCCTTCCTCATGGATCTGCTGAGCACAATCTGGGGATACATCTCCCCAAGCGACACCTTGATGTAGGGATAGGCCTTGTCGTCCTTCAGCATGGTATTGTACTTTGGCCGATGTTCCTTGATGAGGTTGGACTCCAGAACCAGGGCCTCCAGCTCCGAGTCTGTCACGATGTATTCAAAGTGATCCACATGGGCTGCCATCTGCACCACCTTGGGCGACTTGTTTTTGGAACTCTGAAAATACTGTCTCACCCGGTTTCGCAAATTGACAGCCTTTCCGACATAGATGATCTCGTCATCTTTCCCATGCATGATGTAGACGCCCGGCTGCGTCGGCAGCTTCTTCAATTCATCAGAAATGATAAAATCACTGCTCAAAAGTTATACCTTCTTAATCTGCTCCCACGCCTCATCAAAGGAAGACACTGGCTCTGCCGGCTCCGGGATTCCCTCACACTCGCGGTAGATCTTCATGAACTCCTTGCCCGTGATCGTCTCCCTCTCAATGAGAAGCTCGGCTATCTTGTCCATCGCCTCCCTGTGACCGCGCAGAAGCTCCAGCGCCTCATCATAGGACTTCCTGAGAAGATCCATCACCTCATGATCGACCTCCGTCGCTGTCTGGTCGCCGCAGTTGAGTACGGCCTGACCGCCCAGGTACTTATTTTCCTCCGTTGCAAGACCCATGAGGCCAAACCTGTCGGACATGCCATACTGGGTGATCATTGCGCGCGCAAGAGATGTTGCCTGCTCAATGTCATTTGCAGCCCCTGTCGTCACCGTGTCAAAGACAATCTCCTCGGCAGCACGACCTCCCAATGTGATGACCAGACGTGCTTCCAGCTCCTTTTTCGTATTGAGATACTTTTCTTCCTCGGGAACCTGCATGACATAGCCGAGTGCTCCCATCGTGCGGGGAATAATCGTGATCTTCTGGACAGGCTCTGTATTCTTCTGCAGAGCAGTGAGAAGAGCATGGCCTACCTCATGGTAGGAGACAATTCTTCTCTCCTCAGCGCTCAAAATGCGGTCTTTCTTCTCCTGACCGACCAAAACAACCTCAACGGCCTCGAGCAGGTCCTTCTGACTGACAGCCATGCGGCCGTGCTTGACAGCCAGAATTGCCGCCTCATTGACCATATTGGCGAGGTCAGAGCCAACAGCCCCGCTCGTCGCCAGGGCGACTTCATTGAAATCGACCGTGTCGTCCATGGAGACATCCTTGGCATGCACCTTGAGAATGGCAATTCGCCCCTTGAGGTCCGGGCGGTCAACAATCACGCGGCGGTCAAATCGTCCGGGCCGCAGAAGTGCGGGATCCAGAACCTCCGGTCTGTTGGTCGCGCCGAGAATAAGCAGTCCCTTGGAGGAGTCAAAACCATCCATCTCAGCCAGCAGCTGATTCAGCGTCTGCTCACGCTCGTCATTTCCTCCGCTGCCCGCACCTCCATCGCGCCGCTTGCCGATCGCATCGATCTCATCAATGAAAATGATGCATGGCGCATTTTTCTTGGCCTCTTCAAAGAGATCCCGGACGCGGCTGGCACCGACACCGACAAACATCTCCACAAACTCAGAACCGGACAGAGAGAAAAATGGAACATCCGCCTCACCCGCAACAGCCTTGGCCAGAAGCGTTTTGCCCGTTCCGGGAGGGCCTACGAGCAGCACGCCTTTGGGCAGTTTGGCACCAATTTCCACATATTTCTGCGGATTGTGAAGGAAACCAACGACCTCCTGCAGGCTCTCTTTCGCCTCATCCTCTCCGGCAACATCTTTGAAGCTGACACCTGTACTCTTCTGGACATAGGACTTGGCTTTTGACTTGCCAACGCCCATAACGCCTCCTCCGCCTTTATTCATACGGTTCATGAGCACATTGAAGAAAACAAGAAAAAGAACCAGAGGCAAGACAAAACTTACCAGTACCTCGACCAGTCCCGATGTAAATGTAGACGACTTTCTGGAGAATTTGACTCCTGCCCGATCAAGCCTCTGAGCCAGAGCCGTGTCATCCTCCATCTTCGTCGTATAATAGGTCATCGTGACGTACTTATCGTCCGAGACCGGAGTGATCTCCAGTGTCTCCCCGGTGACAATCACCGATTTTACCTCTTTGTCATCCAGCATCTTGATAAACTCATCATACGAGATCTTTCTCGATGAGGAGTCCGAGAAGACACCCGAAAAAGCTCCCATGACGAGGAGGCATGCCAGAACGCTGACCAGAATGATCAGAAATGTCTGCCCCCCTGGCTTCTTATCCTTCTTCGGCGTTTTATTGGGATCGTTCATAGACGTGTATTTCCTTTCCAATGACGCATCAGGCGCATACTTCTACTTATTATACAGATTTGAACGACCTGCCGCAAGACAGAAAAAAGGACTGCTGCAAATTGCAGCAGTCCTTTTGTTACTGTTCACGGTTGGGTCACTTCGGCGCTTCGCACAAAGGCCTTCTTCCTTCACTTAGTAATTTTC
>OMTP01000111.1 GCA_900313955.1 uncultured Lachnospiraceae bacterium
GCTCATAAAGTTTCTTCCAGGAAGGTTTCCTGTGTTTGGACTTCTTCATGTTGTTTCCCCCTTTAATACAACGGACAGATGACTCAGGCCCTGAGCAACAGTGACGGCGTCAACTGTTCCAATAAGAGGGGCCAGCTGCCCGGTATTCCAAAGCGTATCATCCAGGCCGGCAAGTTCACTCCCGACAGCATAGTTCGGGATACAGATGAATCCTCCATTGATCTGTGGTCCGATGATGGCGTGGATGCTGCTTCCCCTTCCTTCTATCCGCATCTCAATGAAAGCTCCCTTACAGCTGATCACCTCAAGGGATGCATTCCAGGAACGAACTGACTTTTCATCTGAAAAACGATCTGTGCAGCGATATTTCATGCTTTCACCTCCTATCCAAGATGCTGATTATTGACCGCGGCAAGAATGATCTCTGAATCAATTGTCTGCCTCTGCTGCTGTGAACCAATCGTAATCGCATCCGACATGATGTTATCTATAATACGTGGATTTCCCCCGGCATATCCATGAACAGAGGCAAGTGCAGCAGGGTCTATGATACTGTCAGCGCCGCCTGCCTTTCTGATCTTATGAAGAATGTATGCCGACACCTCCTTGTCACTGAGGCCTACAAAGTTATAATGGACGGTAATCCTCTGACGAAGCGATTCGTGGATCGGCTTGTTCAGAGTGTCATTCAGATATGGCTCTCCGCAGAGGATGATGGTACAGCAGTTCAGAGAATCGCATCCGAAGTTCATAAGAAGCTTCAGGTCTGTCAGAATGCTTGTGTTCAGGTATTGCGCTTCATCTATTTCCAGTATGAGCGGCTTGCGTTTTTCATGGTAAAGATCATAGACCTGCTCCTGAATTGCCCTGAAACGGCCAGGCTTTCCACCTTTGTCTGATACACCAAGCAGCCCGCAGAATGCCTTGTAGAACTCACCTACAGTAACAGTGGACAGACAGATATATTCAATCCTGTACAGGTTCGGGTTCAGGCTGTTCTGAAAGCACCGCAGGACATAGGATTTTCCAAAGCCGGGACTGGCCGTAATCAGGCCGATTCCCCGCACCTGGCTCAGGTAAGTCAGGCGGGAAGAAGCTTCTGTATAATCATGGGATGGAAAGGGTGATTTTTCTGTATAGTCTTTATCGAACGGATTAAACGTAAGGCCATAGTAATCATTAAACATGCTCCGCACCTGCCTTCGAATAATCAAGCGACATGGAATTATCACGCTTTGTATGGCAGTTGGCTACCTTGTCCGTAAGACGGATCGGGTAATGCTTATCCCCGCTGAGAATAAAAGCTGAAGTCATATCACCGGGGCGGAACCTTACTTCCACCTTTGCCCCAATGAACTGCATAGGTGCATCATAGCTTTTGCTGTCTATAGAAATCGTAGAATCTTTGCGGACCTTCCGATAAACACGGTTAAGGAAGCATTCATCCAGCCATTCCCTGGACTCGGGAATGCGTACAGAGTCTTTCGTTTTCATGTAGCGCTCAAGCGGAGTACAGCCGATCCCGCTGTGCATGGTTGTATTATATCCGCGGACGTATTCCCGCAGAATCGCGTTGAACTGTGCCAGAGAAGTGATGGGTTCTGTATCCAATCCATTTAAAAGCCGTTCGCGACATGACCTCCATTGCCGCTCCACCTTTCCTTTCGAGGCGCCATCCCTTGGGCGTGCATGGATCAGGGCAATACCGACAGAGCCGCAGATCAGCGAAAGCTGCTCATTGGCATAGCTGCAGCCATTGTCCACCAGCAGTCTGTTCGGAATACCGTAAGCAGAAATGGCGTCTTTCAGCACCTTCTGAAAGTTCTCCGCATTGTCATTGTAAAAAAGCTCCGCCCCGACAATCATTCTGGAATGGTCATCAAGTATCACCATGCAGTAAACACGCCTTCGGCGGCCGTCCTCTGTAATGTAAGGAAAATAGCATGTGTCAGCCTGATACAGTTTTCCAAAGGCGTCCTCTTCAAATGCCTTTCTGTCCCGAAGATTTGGATTCCTTGCCGAGCGCAGGTCATGCCGCTTGATATACCGCTGGACTGCACACACACTTACAGTTGCCGGAATGAAGCCGTTTTCGATCAGTCTGGTATGGATCTGGGTGGCGTTCAGCCTTGGAAATTCAACAAGCAGACGACAGATTTCAGCAATGGATTCATCCGTGAGCTTTCTGGATGACCCCTTATCTGAGCGTTCAGCTGGCATAAGCGCATCAAAGCCGGTCTTCCTGTAAGCCTCAGCCCATTTCTGAAATGTTTTATAGCCATAACTGACTGTTTCGCCGTCCGGAAGCGTCAGCTCCCGCTCTGAAAGCTTCTTGAAGTAAGCAGTATCCGATTTTTCACTGTGTGTCTGCTGAATGACAGGCGCAATAAGTCCAAATCGGAACTGTGCGACCGCTACTCTGGCGGCCAGATCGGTATTTTCATTCATTGTAAGTACCCCCTGTATGGATATTGAAACGGGTTTCTTTCAGTTACACCATACAGGAAGTACCGCCCTGTGGCGACTCTCACAGTTGTGTGGTTGGGCTTCCGGAAACTTTTCGGTCGAGAGCACAGCCATCATAATTCGCAGTTGGGTTGGCATGGGTCTGGAGAAGTGATCGTTTCAATCTGCCATAGAACGCGGAAAAGAAATCGGACGGACAGTCGCTGTCACAAATCCGGGCTAAAAAGTCTGCCGAAGTGGTTTCCTCATTTTTTAAAATTCCCAGCCACAGCAGCTTATGGCTTTGAAACAGCTTTCGCCAGGTTGTAAGAAGACGATAGCTGACCCCGAATAAGTTTCGGATCCGGGAGAGACTTCTGTGGGTGAAGTAATCATGAAGAACCTTCAGAATGAATGGAAGTGAAAACTGTCGGAAGGGGATAATGAAGTCAGGCAGAATGGCATGGGTATGCCTGCAGGAAGTGCAGATAACCCTTAAAATAGAGACCTGCTGGCATTCCGGCCTGCCATTAGAGAATCCTATCAGGTAACGTGAATAATACGCATGACGCTTACAGGTCCCTGTGGCATAACAACATGGGCATCGCTCCAACATGGGATCATAAGACCGCATGAATCCGGCCAGTTGTTCTGCAGGGGTTTCTTTTTGTGAAAACAGCTTGCAACGAAGAGCTTTTTCTCTTATCATAGTATTGACTCCTGTGTCGGGCCTCAAAGTCAGGCACCGGTGTTTATGGTTGAGAGAAGGAGAAAACTTTGGTCGGTTTGGGCTCCTTCTCTTTTTATATACAGAAACTATACCAAGAATACACGAGATCAGCATGGATGGCAACGAAAAAAGCGTGCCGTCAGTAACAGCACGCTTCTTTCTCTATGATACTGAATCTGGATAAATGTTTTTGCCGCAAATCTGCGGTAGTCGGATATATTAAAACGACGCGTAACAAT
>OMTP01000116.1 GCA_900313955.1 uncultured Lachnospiraceae bacterium
GAAGGAAGAAGGCCTTTGTGCGAAGCGCCGAAGTGACCCACCCGTGAACAGTAACATCACAGGTGCTGATCGAAGACCCAGTCAATCATGGCCTGGTCGCGGTAGGCGGGTTCCCAGACGAAGTGACCGCTACGCCAGAAGACCTGGCCTGCGGGATAGAGGGAGGTGCGATAGGGGATGCTGTGCTGCTGCAGGAGCTCCTCGATGGGGTTGAGGGTCATGGTGACTGGCAGGACAGGATCGTCCTCAGCGTGAATGAGCCACAGGGACGTGCCTCTCAGGTTGTCAATCTTTGCAGGGTCAAGGGCGCCGCAGACTTCAACAAGAGCAGCGATTTTGCCGGGGTGCATCTCAGCGCAGACGGAAGCGGCAAAACTGCCGGAAGAGACGCCGGTCAGGTAGATTCGCTTCTCGTCTATGTTGTATTTCTGCATGAGATGTTCCACAAAAGTCCAGGCAGCTTTCAGCTGGGGCATAGGATAGAAGGGGGAGTCCGTGCGGTGTTTCAGAAACTGGTCGATCGTGGTCCAGTTGTCATTTTCATCGTAGCGGATGGTGCACTGAGGGGCAAGAACGATGCAGGGATGGGTATTATTTTCAGAGGCATAGGCCCAGGCTGTCGCCATGTGAGACTTGCGCAGGATAGCGTCTGTCGGCTCCTTGATCTCGCCTGTTCCGTGGAAGGCGATGACGAGGGGATAGGATCTGGCAGGGTCGTAGTTGGAAGGAACATAGAGCTCATAGGGGACATTCAGGTTGAATTCCATGTCGTGGTGGATTCCCTGGGTGAACTTCTGACGAATCGAGTAGTTGTTGGGGCGGAAGATATGAATTTTGTATGTGAAGGATCCGAACTCGCCGCTCGCGGCAGTGATCCAGGCCGTCTCATGCAGATCCTCGTCAAAACTCCAGGACCGCTTGTCGAGCCTCAGAATATATCCTTTGTAGTAGTCGTAGTAAGGAGCCTCGGCTCCGGCCCTGTAGTCATCGACGTTCTGGTCGATCTCAGAGAAGCCATAGCGGCCGGCGTCCCTGTCCGCCGTGATGCTGATGCGGAAGGCCGGATCATAGTTCAGGCGGAAGAGCAGGGCGGAGCAGTCATCCGGGACTTCGAGGTCATAGTCTGTTTTCCCGGGGTCAAACTGCAGAATACTTTCCTTGACGTGGTTGATCATGACATCCATCTTGTAAATCGGTCGTAAACTCATCTTTCTACCTCATTTTCTTTCTGAATCACAAAAGATCCCTTCCTATGGCAACAAGAATACTTGAAAATAAGGAACATGGAGAAATTATCGGTCACTTTTTTGAAAATGTCTGTTAAGAGGCCGGAACCATGTTCATTTGCGAGTGCTTATGCTAATCTGTTCGCACCCCCAAAACACACAGCACATGAAAAATAAAGTAACCAAGATGCCCGCGGATCCTCGCTGCGGGCAATTTACAAAATGAGAAAGGAACAGGTGAATGCCGTGAATACATATCCACTGACCGGTGCCCAGAAAATGCATCAGATCTGGATCGAGCAGTATGGTACCCAGCAGGTCTCCAATGTGAGCGTCGTGGCGGCGCTTCAGTCACCTCTTCAGTTTGGCCTCCTCAAGCAGTGCATCGAGATGGAGATCGCAAGAAATGAGTGTCTGCGCGTCCGTTTCACTGCTCCCGATGAGATGGGTGAGGTGCAGCAGTACGTCGTGCCCTTTGACGCACGCGATATCGAGATGAGGAACCTGAGCGAGATGACCCTGCAGGAGGCAGATCATGTCATGCAGAAATGGGCCTACAACACGTTTGACGGGGACAACATCCCTATGTGTGAGTTCTTCCTCATGAAGCTGCCGGACGGCTACAACGGATTTTTCCTCCATGTCGACCATCGCCTGCTTGACTCCTGTGGCCTTGTCGTGACCATCAATGACATCATGAAGATCTACGCCCACTTCCGCTTCGGGACCGACATGCCGGAGCCTCTTGCCTCCTTTACGCAGGTGCTCCGGAAGGATCTGGCAAAGGCATCCCCTGGAACTAGGAGATTTGAGAAGGATAGAAAGTTCTGGCAGGATCAGATTGATACGCTGGGAGAGCCTATCTATACAGATATCCAGGGGCTCAGCGTCCTTCAGGAGGCAAGAAAGAAACACAATGACAAGACCCTGCGTGCAGGTGACATCGAGACAGACAACCTCATGGTCAAAGTGAAGGACTATATTCTGGAGGCAGATTCGACGAAAGGACTTATGGATTTCTGTATGAACCATGAGGTCTCTATGAACAATGTTCTTCTTCTTGGCCTTCGCACCTATTTGTCCAGGGTCAACGGAGGACAGGAGGACGTGTCCATCATGAATTTCATTTCCCGCAGGTCGACTCATGAGGAGTGGACTTCAGGGGGATCGAGGACAGTCGCATTTCCCTGTCGAACTGTCATTTCCCCGGATACGGAGTTTCTGGATGCCCTCTACGAAGTGCAGAACGTGCAGAACCGCATTTACATGCATGCCAATTATGACCCGGCTCTCATTCGAGCCCAGTACGTCGAAAAATTCCCCATTCCAGTCAATACGACCTATGAGAGCGTCTGGCTGACCTATCAGCCCATGCCGGTTGCCGTCGACAATCCCTACATCGCGCAGATTCCCCAGCACGCTGTCTGGTTTGCCAATGGCGCGGCGACCAAGAAACTCTACCTGACCGTCTCTTACACGGACAGGAAGGAGATGCGCTTCTCTTTCCACTATCAGGTGGCTCATCTTGAGGAACACGATATCGAGCTTCTCTACTATTACCTCATGAAACTGCTCTTCACGGGCATCGCCAGCCCCGACACGACGATCGGAGAGCTCATGCACACGCTGTAAACAAATTTGTAACGTAACTATTCAGGAGGGCATCCCTGCTTCGAGAAAAACATGTCCACCTCGGCTCAGAAGAAAGGTCTGAAGGAGGACGAAGGTCTGCTCGAAAGGGCAATTCGCCGCTGAGGACATGTTTTTCTCTCCGCGTAGAGCCCCTCTCGAATAGTTACCATATTTTGAAGAAAGGAACGAAATTATGGATAAGAATGGAATCAGGGATCAGTTCATCGGACTTGTCAGTGAATACAGCCGCAAAAAGGCAGATGAGATCACGCCGGACAGTCGCTTCCGCGAGGATTTGGAGTTCAGCTCCCTCGACTTCATGGCCTTCTTGGGCGATCTAGAGGACCTCTTTGATGTGGAGGTTGACGAGGAGAGGGCGCTTCGCATCATCACGGTGGAGGACGCGCTCAATTATATCGATGACCTTGTAAAGGAGGCTGTGTGATATGGCAGAAATCATCCGCGACCTGCTCGCCCCTTCCGTGGAGGCTTTTGGAATGAGGCCGGCGATTGCCTGGCTCGAGAAGAGAAAAATAAAGGAAATGACGTATGAGGAGCTTTCTGCGAATGCCTCCCGCGTCCGTTCTTTCCTCCTGGAGACCGGTTTTACGGGCAGGCACATAGCTTTGATCGGCCAGACATCTCCCGAGTGGCTCATTGCCTATTTTGGCATCGTCACAGGACCCATGACTGCGGTTCCTCTTGATGCTTCACTGCCGGATCGGGATCTCATTCGTCTGCTTCAGCGCTCAGATGCTTCGCTTCTCTTTCTGAGTCAGAAGAGGGAGTCCCTCATGAAGGAGGTCAGGGAAGAGTGTCCACAGATCAAAAGGATCATTTTCTTTAGTGATATCCTGGCGCTTGACCCGATCGATGCCGAGAGGGATGCTGTTCCTCAGCCGGAAGACGTGGCGACCATCATTTTCACATCGGGAACGACAGGCGTGCCCAAAGGCGTCATGCTGACCCAGCGCAATCTTTATACAAATGTTGTGTCAGTGCCTGTCTCGGTTGAACCAGGCACCTCCATGCTGTCGGTCCTGCCCATCCACCACGCCTACTGCCTGGTCTGCGATTACCTGAAGGGACTCTCCCTCGGGGCCAGAATATGCATGAACGATTCCCTCATGCACATGGTGAAGAACATGTCCGTCTTTCATCCCCAGATTACGCTCATGGTGCCGCTCATGATCGAGACCATCGCGCGGCAGCTTGAGGGGCTCTACCCCTCGGTGCCAAAAGCCGCAGTTGCCGAAAAAATCTTCGGAGGGAAACTGACGACCATTTACAGCGGCGGTGCCCATCTGGAGAAGGAGTACATTGATCTCTTCAGAGAATACGGCGTCAGCATCTATGAGGGCTATGGCATGTCCGAGTGCTCGCCAGTCATTGCAGACAACACGGCCGATCACTACAGGGACGGCTCTGTCGGCCGGCCACTCGCCAATGTGGAAGTGAAGTTTGAAAATGAGGAACTCATGGTCCGCGGCAGCTCCGTCATGAAGGGCTATTACAAAATGCCCGAGGAGACGGAGAAAGCGCTGACTCCCGATGGCTGGCTGCACACTGGCGACAAAGGCCGCCTCGATGAGGACGGCTATCTCTACATCACCGGCCGCGTCAAAAACCTGATCATCCTCTCCAATGGAGAAAATGTCTCGCCTGAGGAGATCGAGGGCAAGCTTGCCCTTCTTCCTCTCATTCAGGAAGTCATTGTCACCGGCGGGAAAAATGGCCTCGTCGCCCACATCTACCCCGATCCGCAGGAAACCCTAAAAGAGTTCGGGGAGCCTTTTGATCCAGCAGTCCGGCAGTCTCTTCAGAAAGCAGTCGATGCCTTCAACCTGACACAGCCGACCTACCGCCACATAAATGACATAGTCATCCGCAGGACCCCCTTCCTTAAGTCCACAACCCAGAAGATCCTGCGCCAGAAAATTGACATCGAGGGGTGAAGGCACGGGCTTTCACCACTCGATATATTTCAGAACCCCTTCGGAGAAGATATGCGCCAGATAGGTGGCGATGGTCACGGGTGACATGTCTAAGCTGTCGCTGGTCCACTTGTGGAGAACGCCAAGAGCACCGCCGATGGCGTAGGCAATGGCATACATATTTTCTTCGGAAAAATGCTCAGATTCGTAGCGAACCTGTTTGATCTGGGCGTCATAGGCGTGGAACATGAGAAGCATCTTCCGAATGAAATCCGGGGCTTCGGGTGTCTTGATGAGGCCCGCCACAAAATGATCTTTTTCTATGTAGCGGCACAGGGACAGGAAGAAGTGCTGGAGAGACTCCTCCTGGGTCGTCGGGTGGAAATCTTCCATCATGGCCAGGATGCGGCTGATGGAACGATCCTCCTGCGCCTCGATGAGGGAGGGCATGTCCACATAGTGGTTGTAGAAAGTGCTGCGCGCGATGCCCGCCCGGTTGATCACGTCCCGCACCGAAATTTTGTCCGGCGGCTGCGTCGCCACCAGCTGCTGAAAGGCCATGTCGATGGCCTCCTCCACGACCTGATATCGTTCGTCTTCTTTCATAGGACTGGGTTCCCCTCCGTTTTCTTCCCTATATTATATCGTATTCAGGATTGATTCACCACACTGTCGCATTTCCATATTCTGTGGTACAATGCCGATGGTTACAGTTCACGGGTGGGTCACTTCGGCGCTTCGCACAAAGGCCTTCTTCCTTCACTTAGTAATTTTCGCCGCAAAAGCAGG
>OMTP01000264.1 GCA_900313955.1 uncultured Lachnospiraceae bacterium
GAAGGAAGAAGGCCTTTGTGCGAAGCGCCGAAGTGACCCACCCGTGAACAGTAACCAGAGGAGTGTTACTGTTCACTGACAAGAGTTCCTTGCCTGAGTGCAGGCACCGCCAACAGGTTCTTTTTTCTTCTTGGCCATGTAGTTGTAGTCATCCGCCTTGCGGATCATTTTCAGAACCGCTGCTTCGGATGTGGCACAGCCCCAGGTATAGCCGCAGGAGGACGTGACGCGGACCATGCCCTCGCCAAGAGTCATTTCCCGGCAGGAAGCGATTCGTTCTATAAGGCTCGGATTGTGCTCGCCCTCTTCATGCAAGATAACTAAAAATTCGTCGCCGCCGTAGCGGTAGCAGGCGTCGCCCGGAAAAATAAAGCGCAGACGCCCGGCAAAGGAAGCGAGCGCCTCATCACCAACCTTGTGGCCGTACGTGTCGTTGATGTCTTTAAAATGGTTGAGATCCCAGAAGAGGACAACCAGTTCTTCGTCCTCAAAGCTCTCCATATCTTCCTCCAGGGCATGGCGGTTCTTGAGATCGGTCAGAGCGTCATAGAAGGACATGTGCCTCAGCAGCTCGTTTTTCTCCTTGAGTTCCTCCTGCGACCTGGCCAGTTCTTCTCCGTACTTAACGCTCTGGCGGAAGGATCTGCGCGACTGAAGAAGCAGGGCGACAAGAGCAGCTGCAATGATAAAAAACGGGATCATGACCATGTAGTAGCTCTCCCAGAAGGACTTGTCATGATTGATGATTTCTGCATTTTTCGGAATGTCCTGCATGGGGATGCTGTACTTTTCAAGAAGCTTTTCATCCACTTGGAAGACACTGGCCGGATTCTCGTCGAGGGGCATTTTCCCAATATCTTTTCCCTTGAATGCCTCAAGGAGAGTCTCGGCGGCGCTGGCTGCTGCCTTCTCGAAATCGAGCGTGATGCCGCCCAGAACGCCGTCGCCGACGTTGTTGGCGTCCGAGTGAAAAATCGGAATCTGCGCCTTCTGGGAAAGATAGCTGACCTGGGAGTGCAGGGTGTAATAATTTTCCTCGACGTCTGTGACAGCAGACATAAAAAGGAGAATGGTGTCGTCCCTGTAGGAAGCGACCTGCTCCCCCAGTTCCCCGCGCGTCAGTCGGGAGGAATTAAGAACTTCGAAATCCAGGTCCGGATACTGGCTCCGGCGCTGCATGAATGTCGCCTGGTCGGCCTCGCCGGTTACTGTGCCGTCAACAATCGCGACAATTCTTGTCGCCCGGGGATAGAGGGAGAGGGCAAAATCGATATTATCTTTTAAAAATGTGGGCTCTATGGATCCCGTCATGTGCGGCATCGAGCAAGCCACCGAGGCTATGCTAACATCGTTGACGCCGAAAAATGCAATGGGTATGTCGGGAAAAAGTTCATTTTGATAGCGGATGACGAATCGCAGCGCCTGATCGTCCCCGACGATGAGGCCGTCGTAGTGCATGGTGGCCAGACGCATTTTCAGAATGTTGTAAAATTCGCTGAAATAATCCTCGGAGTTGTTGGTCTTTGTGTACATGTACTCGACGTCATAGTAAATGCCGTGCCTGTCGAGGGTGCTTCTTATGCCAGTCAGCTGGTCCGACAATGTCTCAAATGACGGGCTGTAAGAGCTCAGAAAGAGGACACTCTTGCTCGTGTAATTCTCATCTGCATCCGTAGCCACCGTCGGGCCACCTGCACGATCTCCCCTGGTCATACTCTCATACGCCTGCACAAAGAGACTGAAGGCCGAGAGCAAAATCGCCAGAATCGCAAGGCTCGTGACAAGATGATTATTTTTATCTGAAGTTGTATGCTCTCTCCCGTTCATTCATCCCACCTGGCGACACTTTGTTTCGCTTATCTTTTATGAAGATGCATAGATGCCTAATAAATTGTATGATCATGTTTATTTTAACACAGATGTCCGCAAGTGTGAACCCATGGAAATGATTGTTTTGAGGCGGCGGGCGGCGCTGCTCTCCATGCAGAGGCTCATGACGCAGACGCCGCTGGCACCGGCTCTGGTGCAGAAGTCCGCATTGGTCTCATTAATGCCGCCCAGGGCGTAGACGGGGAGGCTGACGGTGTCACAGACGTCCTGCAAATAGCCAAGCCCCCGCGGCGGAAGACCTTTTTTGCAGTCGGTCGGGAAGATATGGCTGGCTGTGATGAAGTCGGCTCCTCTTTCCTCGCATACTGCAGCCTCCGCCACTGTATGCGTTGAGACTCCAATCACGAAGCCTCTTTTCTTCAAAGTTTCGAAGATCTCGCGCGGAACATGATCCCTGGCCCACAGAAAATCTTTCATAGAAAGCTGGATGCCATCAAAAAGCAGTTCCTGGTTCTTCGGAGCACAGGAGGCAAGCAGCAGCGCATACAAATAGTCTGCAGCGGCAAGATCAAGGCCATGTAACAGCATTTTCGTACCATTTGTATGACATATTGTATTGCATTTTATAGCATAATTCATATACGTTTTGAAATTCAGATCTTTTTCCCGCAAAACGAGGGCTCTGGGGTGGGCAAGAGTCACATTTTCAACCTGCTCAAAGAAAGGACGCTCCGAGAGCGCCCTATTTGTAATACATATTGTGTTCATATTTGTATTTTATTTTGTATCTTTATCCTACATAGACGTAATCGTTAAGAACGGGCTGCATGCCCTCGCCGGACAGGTCGCCGTACATGTCGTCGAAGCTTCTTGTATCGGCGATCTCGAACTGCTCATCTCCTGTGTCCTTCTCCTCGGTGTGGGTGTACTTGGCCTCGTGGTCGCCGATGCCGGTGGAGACGCCTGCGGAAACCTTGGTCGCTGCGATCTTGACGATGCCGTTTCTGAAACGCTTCGTCTCTCGGCTGGAGACGGTGATGCCGACATAGGGCAGGAAGATTCTGTAGGCGCAGAGGATCTGACAGAGCTGCTTCTCTCCCACATCGAGCGGATTGATCTTGTCATTGTTGATGATGGGGCGAAGACGCGGGCAGGACAGAGAGTACTCAACCCAGGGATATTTTCTCTGCAGATAGTAGAGATGCATAGCTGTCGCGAAGGCGTCCTTGTGATAGTCTGCAAGGCCGAGGAGGGCCGAGAAACCGACGCCGCGCATGCCGCCTAAGATCGCCCGCTCCTGAGATGCGAAGCGGTAGGGGAAGACTCTCTTGTGGCCGAGCAGATGGAGGGTCTCGTACTTCTCCGCGTTGTAGGTCTCCTGGAAGACGGTGACATAGTCGCAGCCGCACTCGTGCAGGTACTTGTAGTCCCTGACGTTGCAGGGATAGATCTCGACGCCGACATTCTTGAAGTACTTTGAGGCCAGAGTGCAGGCATCCCCGATGTACTCGATGTCGCTCATGGACTTGCTCTCGCCCGTCAACATGAGGATCTCCTCAATGCCCGAATCGGCGATGACCTTCATCTCGTGCTCGATCTCGTCGTGGCTCAGTTTCTTTCTCTGAATATCATTGTAGCAGTTGAATCCACAATAAATGCAGTAGTTCTCGCAGTAGTTGGCGATATAGAGCGGCGTGAAAATGTAGACCGTATTGCCGAAATGCTTGCTTGTCTCAAGCTTTGCCTTCTCGGCCATCTCGGCCAGATGGGGAAATGCAGCCGGCGACAGAAGGGCCTTGAAGTCCTCCACACTGCAGGTGTCATTTTTCAGAGCACGTCTTAAATCAGCATCCGTGTACCTGGTGTAGTCATAGGCATTCATCTCGGAAATGACCCTGTCCATGATCTCCGAGCCGATATCTTCCTGATCCGGCAGGAACTCATAAATGCTCTTTCTGGAAGAAGGATCATTTTCAAGCATGTGCTTCTTCTCAAGAGCCTTCTCACTTAATCGATTTGAATCCACAAAGAAATGATTCTCTTTTGTTTCCATCTTCTTATCCTTTCTTTTCAGGTCAGCGGAGGAATCCTGTGAGGGGGTCAGAGGCGCTGCCGCCGCGCTCGAGGACGCGGCCGAGGCCGGCCAGATAAGCGGCGCGGCCGGCTTCAATGGCGCTCTTGAAGGCTCCTGCCATGGCCGGAACGTCTTTTGCGGTTGCAATGGCTGTGTTGGCCATGACTGCGGCTGCGCCCATTTCCATGGCCTCGCAGGCCTGGGAGGGACGGCCGATGCCGGCGTCGACGATGACGGGGACGTCCATCTCATTGACCAGGATGCGGATGAACTCTTTTGCCGCAAGCCCCTTGTTGGATCCGATCGGAGCTGCCAGCGGCATGACGGCCGCCGCTCCTGCCTCTTCAAGGGCGCGGGCAGCGTAGAGATCCGGGAACATGTAGGGCAGGACGACGAAGCCTTCTGCCGCCAGAATCTTTGTCGCCTCGATGGTTTCGTTGTTGTCCGGAAAGAGGTACTTGGAGTCGCGCATGATCTCGATCTTGACGAAATTGCCGCAGCCGAGCTCCCTTGCCATGCGGGCGATCCGGACCGCTTCTTTGGCGTTTCTTGCCCCGGATGTATTTGGGAGCAGGGTGACATCTTTGGGCACATAGTCGAGGATGTTTTCATGCTCCTTCGTGTTGGCGCGTCTTACGGCCAGAGTCACAATCTGGGCGCCGCCATTTTCCACGGCCGCCTTGATGAGGCTCATGGAGTACTTGCCGCTGCCAAGAATGAAGCGCGATGTGAATTCCTTGCCGCCTAATACCAGAGTATCCTTTGTTTCTGCCATTTTCTTTCTAATCTCCTTTATATCTTATTTTTCTTTCCCGCCAAAGTCAGCGGGGTGCCCTGGGAACCGCGGAGGAACCACCGGGGGCGATTCCCGGTGGCGCGCCCGCGAGTGGGCTGCCAGAGCCGTCCCCGGTGGCGCGCCCGTGGCGCCAAAAAAGCAGCCTGCGCGGACCCAACCGGACAGACTGCTCACTTTCTATCGTAAAACATCCCTACGTTGGCATGATCCAAATCAGGTCCAGGGTCAGGCTCTTTCGCCACTCTCAGCCCCTTGCATGAGGGCTCCCCTTGTTTTTTATTGCACTTATGTAATTTTAAAAATGCATTTCAGCATCCACCGCCCATAAAGGAGACGATCTCAACCATATCCCCATCCTTCAAAAGGACAGATGCGTAATCTTCCTTGTGGACGATCTCCTCGTTTCTCTCGACGACATATGTCCCCTCCTGGTAATCCGACTCCTCCAGGTACTCTGAGAGCTTCTTACCTGCGACATCCTCGTCCCTGCCATTGATTCTGACCATGGTCACCTCTCTTCTTGCTTATGGTTGCAGCTATTTGGGACGGGCTCCTGCGGAGACCCCCCTCCCGAATCGTTGCCTTTGGTTTTGCATCAAAAAAGCACACAAAGAAAGCCGTACCCTTTCGGTGGTGCGCCCCATTTGTGTGCGTTTGCACTAAGTTCCATTATACCCTGCCCGGAGCAAAGTGCAAGCATTTCCCTCACCTTTTCCTCCTCAGTGTCATTTGCGGGTTACAGTTCACGGGTCAGCCAGGGTGTCCTTCGGAAAGCGCTTCCTCCGCGGCCACCCCTCAAAGGTCCACTCCGGAAGCGCTTTCCGAAGGGCACCTGTTGGCTGACGTGTGAACTGTAACATTTGCGGGCTACAGTCCACTGGTCTGCCGGCGGTAAGGTCTCACCCATGATACTCCCCATCAAACTCCATGACTGCCAGATCCCGGACGTCGCTCATCTCGTGGATTTTGTCCGCAAAGCTCAGGTTTCCGTTGCGGGCCGAAATCTGAATCACCATCTCCGTCTCCCCCTCCCTCATGGTTGTCGAACGGACAGTGTAGGGAACATTCGAGAGACTCTGAATAATCTGATCCCCTGTTTCCTTCTCGGAGTAATGAACAATCATCATATAGGTCTGCCGGCTGTTCTTCTTTTTCTCAAAGAAAACGATCAGAAGAATCATGACGCCAAAGGATATCCCCGCAAGTATGTACATACTTGCCCCAGCCGTGATGCCCGACGTGATGGCCCAGAACATATAGACAAGATCAAGCGGCTCCTTGACCGCAGTCCTGTAGCGGACAATAGAAAGGGCACCTACCATACCAAGGGAAATCACGACATTGGTGCTGATCGCAAGCGTCACCATACAAGTAAGCACCGTCATGGCAATCAGGGAAAATGCATAATTTCTGCTGTACACGACACCCTGATAGTAGTGCTTATAAACTTCGTAAATGACAATGCCGAGGACAAGCGCGAACATCATATCCACAATGATTGTCAGGATCGTGCCTCCGGAAATCGACTGACTGTACATGCCCGACTCCAGAAAGGATTTTTTGATTACATCTTTTACACTCATATTTGTTCTCCTGTCTATGCTTCACACAGCTCTCGCCAACCGAGCCGAAAATAAACCAGTTGGATATAACTGTTCAGAACCGCTGGCGAGTGAGCCATTGAAAAGCCCTTCCGAAGCGGACCGTTTAGGGCATCCGCGGAGGAAATGTTTTCAGTCACTCACAGTTGACGGCCTCCTGAACAGGCACAGCTGGTATTTCATGAGTCCAGTTACCCAAGGAGCAGTGAATTCGCATTAGTAGATTGCCTGGCCGGCCGAGATCATCTGCCTGCGCTTTTCCAGGCAGAGCACATATTTCGAGGCCGATATCTGAACGCTGCTGTTGATCTGAAGAAGGCAGCGGATCTCTTCCGGAAGAAACTCCGTGTATTTCACCTCAAGGATCTGCGTCCCGGGATCGAGCACTTCATAGGCTGGAAGACCGCTGTCAAAAAGACCCCCGTAAGGAGCCGCCGCACGGACATGACTGTCAAAAGTGATCCGCACGGTGCCCGCCTGGCAGATGAAAGGCACTCTTTCGTAATCAACGATGATGACAGGGTGGAGCCTCTTTGCGCTCAGATCCGTGTAAAAATCCATACACACCCGTTCCCTGTGCCCCAGCAGAAAACCGGATTCCCCGTTCATAAGTCTCAGGTACTCTTCCTCGGAAAGCCTGGCGGAAGCTTTCTGGATATAGGCTCCCTCCTTTCTCTTTCTCTCCAGAAAGAGAATGTCGCGGCTGCAGTTATAGATCCTGATCCGATACTTTTTCCGGTAAAACACGCCTGCATCTTTCTCTTCGATCGCGCTCCCCCGGTCGTCATCAAAATACAGGCTCCGGATAAAATATCCCTGCTTCCCGGACACATGAGGATCCAGACGCATCAGGAAGCCCAGGCGCTTTTTGAGGGCCTCCGCCTCCATGTCGCTGATCAGATACTTCATCTCATGGCGCCAGGGAATGGCAGGTTCCTTCACCATCCTGAAACTTCCCATCCTTATTCCCCTTTCCGATGCAGGCTGCCGTCTTCGTTCACATAGAAACACAGAACCCCGTAATGCTTAATCGAGGATCCGTCTACACAGATATCAAAAGAGGATGTCCGATTCCCGTCTGCGTCCGACGCCGTCACTCTGATGAAGTACTCGCCTGGCTTCAGTTTGCCCTCGTACTCATACTCCGGCGTCTCCAGTCCATCTTTCTTAACCAGAGGATGATCAAAATTCAGATTGTCCGCAAGCTCAAAGGAGTAAGTGATCAGATCCTTCTGAAAGTCAAAGCTGGCATCCCAGTGAAATTCTATCTCGTTTCCTTCAACAGAAGGGTTTCCGATAAAGAAAGGCTGGGGCCGCTCAAGAGACGCATAGAACTTCTCACGGTTGTCCTCCACTTCCTTTCCCACGGCGGACTCGACTCTCTGATACTCAGAAGCCGTCAGAGGAAGATTGCCCACATCGTGCCCTTCGTACAGGTAGGGCTTTACGATCTCAGCATAATGATCCGCCATCTTCTGCACATTTTCCGGACTCAGAATTCCCTCATAGAGCTCCTCCACTTTTTCTTCCAGCTCTTTCCGGAAAGATTCGCTTTTCAGTGCCTTCTGAAAAAGATGGTTTCCCCAGTAGTTGCTGACTCCATTTTCCCATCCATCCGCATCCGGGCTTTCCTTCCCCAGGACCCTTTTTTCCTCCTGAAGGAATCCCCCGTCGCAGTCCCAGTCCATCAGATACCAGGTATGCGAGTTGAGGGAGCTGTAGAGAAGGGTATTGCGGCTCTGGGTATCGATATTTCCCGTAAGGATATTGAAGGCCAGCCAGGCAGCCAGATTGTCCCGGTCAAGCCAGGTATCCAGAAGATCATCCGGCGTCACAGAGGCGTCATTTACATCATCGATGAGATCAAGCAACTTGGAATGATCCTGATCGCCCTTTGTCTTCAAGTAGTAAGAAAACTCTTCTTCATCGTAATCCGGATCCGTCACCAGGCGAATGGCATCATTCTTCCCGAATTCAAAAATCTTGTTTTCCTTATACAGATGTGCGAACCGGTCAAGCCCGTGCCTGAGGAGAAATTTTTTATTGGGCTGCTCCACTTGCGTATAGAGCCCATAATCATGAAACTGTCCGTCTCCATTCTCACTTGTCTCATCTTTTACATAGAGATGAACAAAGGTCGTCTTCATGGAGACCATGTGGGGAATCTGCGACTGTAGATCAAACATCATCTTATTGCGAAACCGCAGCCCATCCATCATGTGCTTATTGAGATTGATCACACTCTGACCATCCCACTCCCCTGCATCCTCATCCAGCCGGATCTTATAATTCTTGTACCGAACCAGCGTCGATGTCTGGCCGCGGATGCTCACCCTGCAGTTGGGCGTCTCTCTGCCAAAGCCCAGACCATCCGGATCAAGCGTCTTCCCATCGCTCTCTCCGATCTGAAGGAGCCCCTCCACCTGATAGCGGGGAACCCCCATCTTCTGATAATCATAGTCAGAATAGGAATTGATCTCTTCCCATGTATGATCCGTATTTTCTCCTGCATTTCCTCTGGAGACCGTCAGATACATGGTCTCGATCTTCTCCGGATCCTCATAGATGGTCCGGTTGTCCTCGAACTCATCGTCAAAGGGGTCATCCTCTGCGATGTCCACACCCGTCTCTTCCCGGGCCTTATTTTCACTTACCGTCTCCGCTTCTTCTGTGCCCGTGCTGCCCGCACATCCCGTGAGAGACAGAACTGTCACGCAGGCGCACAGCAGCGGATACAGCCAATACCTGAACTTTTTCATGCATCTTCCTCCTCGATCTCTTCTTCCGCTCTCTTTGGATATCTTGTTGCATACCTTCTTTCAAAATGTTCCGCAATCCTGGTCGGAAGCCTCCGCACACCCCGATCACCGATGACCGATTTCCTCAACACATTTTCCATGACATTGGCGAGGTAGCTTCTGAGCAAAAGCAAGGCAGTGATCATGTAGAAAATGCCGCCCGAGAGAAATCCGAAGCCATACATTCGCGAGGAACCGGATGAGGAGAGCAGCGTTCCAAAAAAAGAGGCTGCGGCAAATGCAGCCGTACTGATCAGTGCCCCCTTGTTGTCCGCAAAATAGAGCTGCATGAGCATAAGGACATTGCCCATGGAGTAAGCGGAATAGGCACAGCACAGGATCCTGTAGATCCCCATCATCTCGTCCGAAAAGCCAAGCGGAAGAGACGGAAGGAGAAATGTACCTCCGATGATAAAGAGAAGCGCTGAGAAACACTGTCTGGAGAAGGTATAAAACAATTCTCTCTTCAGGACATCCGTCATCTCTTCCTCTGCGATCTTTATGTTGGCAAGAGACCCTTCTTCATTGAGCAGTCCGAAAAAGCTGCGGTAAACCGGATAAAAATTCACTTCCACGCTTGTGACAAAGTTGACGGTCGTGGGAAGCGTGGACCAGAAAGAAATGAGAGATGGGATATCATACTCCGGACATTCCCGGAAAAGCCCGATCACAGCACTCCCGGCAGGGGAATACCACATGATGATGAGAGGACCATAGAGCCCGACACTCGTCAGAATTCCGATGAGGAGCAGCTCCGGATACCGGTCAGACCAGACAAGAAAGCTGAGGCTGCTGCAGTCTCCCCGAGGAAAGTACTGAAGGAGCAGAACATAATACCAGACGGCCATGACCCCGTAGGCGCAGGCAACCGCTATGAGCAGGATCACATCGATGGGCAGCATGTGCCAGAGGATGGATGTCAGATAAGCAATTCCGAAAGAGATCAGAATCGATAGGGCGTAGGCTGCCATAATGCTCTGGTAATCCTTGATCGCGGTCAGATAATTGATTTCCGTCCACACGATGATCAGTTCTCCGAAAAGAAGAAAGCAGCAGAGCCGGCGGAGAGGATCAAGTCCCGAGACATGAAGAAAGATCGCGAAGAGAGGACAGAAAACAGCCAGAAGAACGGATATCCCTCCTATAAAGGAGGGCATGATATATTCCTCCTTCTTCATATAGATCTGGTCGGCTGTATACCGTGTCGTCACCATGGAGAGCACATTGCTGCTGACAAGCGACGCCAGGAGAGTTACCGTGATCATTGCATTCAGCTCCCTCATGGACTGCTCAGATGCTCCTGCCAGGTTCCCAATCACACGGATTCCCATCAGAAAAGCAAAGCCCAGGATGGTCGGGCCTGCGCAGATGGCCGCGGCATATCCATACGCCCCGAGCCTGGCAAAAAGGCCTTTTCGATGGAAAGCTTTTTTCAGTTCAAACTGAATTCCTGCCACTTTCTTGCTCCTTCAATACTTCTCTGTACAGTTCCCGGTACAAAGAGATGCTTTCCCGCTGCGTATAGAGGGCCTTCGCTCTCTTTCTCCCCGCCTCGCCCATCCTGAGTCTCTCCTTTCGGCTGCGGCTCATGCGGACGATGGCATCCGCGATCAGTTCCTTATGCATGGGCGGCGTGATATATCCCGCCGGCCCGTAGTCATCATAGCCTTCCACAAGCTCACGGCAGCAGCCGACGTCAGTCGCCACGACGGGTCTGCCCGCGGCAAATGACTCCAGGATGGAGAGCGGCTGGCCTTCCGAGATGCTGGTCAGAATGGTAAAGTCAAATTTCGGAAAATACTCTTTGACGTTGACCACACCGGTAAAGACAATGTCACCTACTCCGAGCTGCTTGACAAGTTCCAGACATTCCGCCTGATATTCTTTGTCATCCACATCCCCGAGAATATAAAGGCGCAGCTGACTCACCCTCTGCTTCGCCTCGGCAAAGGAATAGATGAGGGTCTTGATGTCCTTGATCCTGGCGATGCGGACAACCGCACCGATCGCGATATACCCATCCTCTTCTTTGGGAGGAATGGTGCAGAAGGCGTCATAATTCACCCCATTCGGGATCACCTTCAGTTTTTCCTTTGGAGCCCCGATGTCCTCCTGAATCTGCGACGCCCCCCGGAAGAGGGAGGTGATCCGGTCCGCATGCTGATAGGCACATCCGGAGAAACTGTAAAAAAGATCAACCCACTGCTGTCTCATATAAGAGGGGACCCATTCTGCACGAATGAGCTCCTCCTCCCTCTCTCTGGTGTAGATTCCATGCTCTGTCACAATGAGAGGGACATGGTTTTTCCATTTTCCCATGCTGCCCAGGATTCCTCCATAGCCGGTCGCCGTGCAGTGGAAGATGTCCGCATCCGGAATCTGCCCCGTCATCAGATACATTTCCGGCAGAAGCATGGACCTTACATTATAGAAATAGTTGGCGAAAGGAATATAGGGATACCGCTTCCCGCACTCATCAATCAGGAGCCGGAGAAATTCATCGCTCATGAGGAGCGTCGTTGGATTCATCTGCCGGTCATGAAAGAGTTCAAAAAGCACCTCAAAATCAGGGTTCTGATGGGTGATTAACTTGACGATCTCAGCCTTCTCATTTTCCGTCAGCTTCAGTTTCCGGGTCTTTCGAACCTCACCGCGGACACGCAGGGCGTCATTTAGAAACACTTCCTCGACAGAGGTGACATTTTCAGGGAGCGTGTACTTGTATTTTCCTCTCGATGAGCTGTCGGCGCCGATGCACCAGAGGACAAACTCAGTATCCGAAAAGGACTGGATATAATGATGGGTCCAGCTTGAGACGCCGCCGAACACATAGGGATAGCTTCCCTCGAGAATCATACAGACTTTCATCAATTTCCGCCCTTCTTCATCCGGCATAGGCCAGCCGGACAGTATCCGATGTCGCATGGACCAGGTAGAGGCCGGACGCGACTTTTTTGATCTCGCATCCTGAGCTCTCTTTGACGCCGTCCCCTTCTTCATTGAGCCGCATCAGAAACCAAGCATCTCCAGCAAAGCCGCCGAGACGCAGATCCATCTCCCCCGGTCTGCTCTCCCGCTCAACGGAAAGAGCAGACCACTTCTTAACGGACGCTCCCATTTCGCTTCCCGTCGTCTGCCGCATATCCGGCGCGCTCTTCGTTATGAACTTCAGATAGTTCTCAAACTGTTCCGCCATATAGGACCAGCCCTGATCCGCGCCGCGGTCCGGATCCAGGACATCATCCGGATGAAAGAAATGGGACTGGACAAAATGGTAGTTCATTTCAGAAAAAGCGGTCAAGTACATGTAGTCGCTGAGAATCGTGCCGGAAGTAATTCGCGGTGCTTCTATGATGTCATCGTCATCGACGCCAAACTCCTGGACAAAGGATTTTACATCTGCGGACTGCGTATAGGCAGAGGCAATCATCCGGATATCCGGGTCGGCATGCAGAAGCGCCTGCTTTCCTGTCTCCGAGAGAATATTGGAGGGAGGCACATAGACCTGCAGCTTCTGGCCGGGAAATGTTTTTCTCGCAAAGGAAGCCAGCTCCCGGATGGAATCTTCCGCATCCTTCTCACTCTTCCACAGCTTGTAAGCCCCAAACTGCATGTCCTCATCGACCCCTCTGAGGGCAAGGGGCTGGTGATTGTAGCCATGGAGCCCCAGCTCCCCTCCATGGTAGATCAGGGTATCGCCAAACGTCATGAAGCGGCCGGTCGTCTTCTGCTTCTTGAAAGGAGCGGATACATCATCATTATAATCCTCAATGATCATCCCGGTATGCTTGATCTTGTAGGTTCTCTCCCACTGCAGAATCTGCGGCCACCAGATCTGTGCATAGAATGTCTCGATATCAACGCCGAAATCTCTTTTGATATAGGTACTGTCCCCGCTTGGAACCGGCGCCGGAAAATCGTCCAGATAATAGGAGGAAGCATTGATGACCGGCCAGATGCATACAGGTTCCAGCAGACTGTAGCCTATGCAGTAAAACCCCCTCTGGAACTTGGCATTGATCACATCATTCAGAATGACGAACCTGCCGCTTCCATAATCCGTCGACCATAAAACAGGCGTTTTTCCATCCTCTGAAGAAAACCAGACATCCGCGTCGTCATCCAGCTGAACATTGAGGGAAACCTTCATGACTTCTCCCGGCGTGGAAATATTGAAATCCGTCTTCTGTGATGATCCAAGGACGCCCTCATGAACGGCTCTGATGCCTTGAATGTCTGTGTAGGCATCTCCTCCGTCCATGATTCCCAGCTGCTGTCGAACGGACTGAAACTCTGTTTCCGGAGCCGGGGTCATGGCTGCCATGACATTTCCCCCCTCATGGACCCAGCTGACCAGTTGATGGATCTGATCTCCGATTTTATCCCAGCCGGGGGTCGCAATGACGACCGTCTTTATTTTCCTGAGCTGTGGCTCCAGTCTGAGATCAGACACGTCTGCCTCTTTGACAGGCACCCGCATATCATCAAGGACCCTTCGCACTTCAGGCAGGATGGTCATACTGTCGGTATTTGACCTGTCGGAGATCAGAAGGCACTCCTTCTGGCCCTCCATGACCGGATTTGTAAATTCCAGATGACCGAGCGGATCTGTCTGCGTATTGCCGTCATAGATAAGACCGATCCTCTGTATGACAATCAGGGCAGAAAAAGAGCCAGAAAGACCATAGGCATGGCGACTCTGTGCCAGGTGAAATGCTGATATTCATCCCGCCCGGCCTCCCTGCTTAACTTTGGATTTTTCTTTTGCCTTATCTTCATTCATCTCTTCCTCATTCCCGCTCCAGAATGAGTACCACTCTCGTTCCGCCGCGTTCATATAGATCTTCCGCTCTTTGATGGTCTGAAGAATCTCCCGTGTAAGGACCTGATCATGCCGCGCCCTGGCATATTCCATGTAGATCCGGTAACACATAAGATCGTCCGGCCATTGCCTGATCATGGCCTCGATCTCCTGTCGCAGACTCTCCCAGGACAGCGAACCTTTCCCGCTGTACCCCGCCTCAAGAAGGTGGAGGCGATTCTCCTCGTAAGCATACATGAGTTCTATTCTGTCTTTTTCCAGGTCCAGCATTCTCATGAGGCATGCATCCAGTTTTTTCCGGTAGATCAAAAGGATCGCTCCACTCAGCATTCCACTCGATAGATAGCGCTCCAGGGTTTTCCAGTACCGGTTCAGTGTCTCCTTATCCTCCGGAAAATGCTTCAGCCTGTCCTCAACTTCCTGAATCTCCTTCTCGAAGCCGCCCTGCATGGACGCCATCGCAGTCGTCGCAAAATGAGACAGCTCGGTATCGCTCGACAGACTGGCCGCATCCAGTGCCTCCATGGGCAGCTCCCTGTTCTGCTGAAGCATATCCAGGAGGAGCTTGCGCCTTGTCTTTCTGTCGTCAAGGATGATGGCTTCCTCAAGAGGCACCGTAATCCGGTCCGTGTCTGTGTCCGGCATCTCCACATCCAGATAAGAACCCGTATGAACCATCAGCAGGTTCCTGTCCATCTGCCTCTTTCTGCCGAGCCCCCGCCCTTTGACCGCATCCGCAATCAGCATCGCCGCTCCCACGAAAGGCACGAGAACAGTGATAAAGAAAAAAGGGTCCCTGACCTTCAGCAGCCCTGTCAGGTACAGAATGAAGCATACGGCAAGGACAATGAGATACGCCAGTATGATTCCCGTCACATGTACCGTCATGGCACTTCGCTCCTTTCCTCAGTGACAAGTCCTGCATTTGTGAAGCGGCGCTTGACGATGTCCTGAGCGTCGCCCGCCTGGTGCAGGATCACGTAGATCTTTCCGTCGCTGCCGTATCCATATTCATCGCTGCTGCGCACCAGCTTTCCGATGGCCTGATCCAATTCCATGAGATCCCTGCCGTCTTCTTCCACACGAAGAATGACATCGGAAATATAACTGTTCTCGGCAAGCTTCTGCCGTGCGGTAAATATCCTCCGCATGCTCTCCTTTGTGCGCAGTCTTGTCCCGCCGACAAAATTTTCCGGCGCTTCATAGGCAGAGTTGGCCCTCGTCAGAGAGGATGCGACAAGATCCGTGATGATGAAGAGCTTATTGGCGAACTCCGTGCTCATCTGCCGGCTGCTTGCATTGAGAATAGCGACCGTGCCGGTCACTTTCTCTCCGTCACTGATCGGGGCCGCATAAGAGGGCATGTTCTCCTGGTTTTTTCTGTTGATGTAGGCCCGGCCGTGAGCCAGTTCATCGACAACCGGCTGGTAGTCATCCATGTTCAGCGATTTGGGCACAAGTGAAAATACTTCTCTCGAGCTTGCAGCCAGACGCAGAAAATGACTGTCCTTCTGGCGGAAGAAAATGGCCACGGACCGGCTGTCCAGCATTTCTTCCAGCTGCCTTACGGCGGCATTGACGACATCGTCCGGTTCTGTTACATCGAGCGCCTTGACCATCTGATAGATCTTGCCGTAGCTGTTCTGGTATCCGACGATCTGATCGTTGAAGATCTCATTGTCGTCCTGCACTTTTTTGTAAAGCCCAAGAAGAAAATCATAGCGTTCTTTGAGCAGTCCGTACTGCTGCTTGTCTTCCTTGATTCTGTCTTCATGCTGATCGTGCAGATATGCCGTCGCCGCTCCCAGGAACATGTAGGTGGCAAAGGGGAGCCAGTTCTGTACATTGAGCAGGATCAGCTGCCAGGGAAGAACTTCCTGGGCCTGCTGCAGATAGAGAAGCGAACACAGAATGCCGCTGCCGATGCCGGCCGCCAGTCCGTTCATTGTCCCCATGACAGAAACGGCGAGCAAACGGAAATCGAGAAACTGAAGGATCGCGTTTCCCCTGATCAATCTGTCGAGATATTCCGCAATTCCCACAGCGAACAGGACTTCAGCCAGAATGCGGATCGCTGCCAGGATCTTTCTGATGCCCCGGCCGCCCGCCTTCTCTTTTTTCTGGCCGAGATTCTCTGCCGCCTGCACAGCCATTTGCTTCAGAACTTCAAAATCATTGGTGAGGCTCTGGCGTGCGTACCAGTGATATTCCTCCCTGGCCAGTGCATTTTCAAGGAGACCGGGCATGGCTTCCTGGCTCTCTTCGATCGTAATCCTTGCGGCCGGGAACATTTCCTTCAGCGATGCAATGATCTGTCCTGAGGATAATCGATTGTGGCCGGAGAGGTTGTACTCCAGGAAATGGTCTTCTGACGGAGAATCCGCCATTCTTGCAAGAAGTTCGCCCAGATCTTTTTCTGCTAAAAAGTCATTCTTCTTTTCCGCGGAGTAGGTCACATGAACCTCTTTGCCCTCAGCTGCATCGAAAAAGATTCCGGGCAGATCCCAGCCGCACGGGGACGTCGCATAAAGTCCCGGGACGCGAATGTAGGTCAGATGGGTCTTACCGGAGGAGAGGAGGTTCCTGCAGATCTTAAGGGCCGCCTCTTCATAGATCCGGGCAATCTTCTGCTGTCCGGAGGGCCTTGCCGGAAGGTTATACGCGGCGTTTGAGTAGAGGACTGTAAAATAGGGGATATGGTGTCTTCGCACCACGTCGCAGACCTCAGTCAGCATTCCCAGGTCATCTTCAGACTGCTCCGCCCCCTCAAGCGAATACGACGAATAGACCACCATATCAGGATGATAAGCAAGAAGCACCTGGCTGAGTCTGTTCTTGCGTTCATCCGATCTGCTGATCCGGTCAAGATTTTTTCTTTTTATTATATAGGGAGTGTCTCCCAGAAGAACCACGTGATTTTCTTCAAGGAGCGGCTCCAGGATCTGATTCGAATACTTTCGAAGATCTCCGGTCATCAATATCGTCATAAGACAGACTTTCTTCTCTCACAAATGGTACTGAAAAAGCGCACCGTCAGAAATCGTTTTAATATTCCTATTATCTATGTCTCTGGTGTGGTGGTCAAGTACTTTTTATACCACGGTTACTGTTCACGGGTCAGCCAGAACTGTCCCGAAAAAGCACTTCCTTCGCGGCCACCCCTCAAAGGTCCACTCCGGAAGTGCTTTTTCGAGGCAGCAACTGGCTGACGAGTGAACAGTAACATACCACGCCGGAAATATTGCACAAAATCTTTCTTTTGCAGGTCACATCTTCCAAAAAAGTGTATAATGGAGCCAGAATTTTGTTCGCATATAAGCTGAAGGAGGACTGTATGAGACTTGTAACGAGAAGTGATTTCGACGGGCTGGCATGCGCTATGATGCTGAAGGAGCTCGGGAAAATAGATGAGATTAAGTTTGTGCACCCAAAGGATGTCCAGGACGGCAAGATCGACCTGTCGGACAATGACATCACGACCAATCTTCCCTTCGATCCGCGTGTGGCCCTGGCTTTTGACCACCATGAGTCCGAGGAGGAGCGCGGCGACGAAGCCTTCCAGAAGGCCAGGGCTGACGGCAGGCTCATCATCGACCCGACGGCCAGATCGGCGGCACGCGTCGTCTACCGCTATTTCGGCGGCAGGGACACGTTTAAGACTGTCTCCGAGGAGCTGATGGAAGCCGTCGACAAGGGCGACTCCGCCGATTTCACGGTGGAGGAGATTCTTCACCCCGAAAAATGGGTGCTCCTGCATTTTATTATGGATGCCAGAACAGGCCTCGGAAGGTTCCACAACTTCCGCATTTCCAACTACGACCTCATGATGGAGCCCATCGACTACTGCCGCTTCCATACCATCGACGAGATTCTGGAGCTGCCGGACGTCAGGGAGCGCGTGGACCTCTACTTTGACGAGGTCGGCAAGTTCATCGATCAGGTAAAGCGCCTGGCCCGCGTCGAAGGCAACACGGTCATCCTGGACCTTCGCAGCGAGGAGGTCATCCACGCCGGCAACCGCTTCCTCATCTACGCCCTCTATCCCGACGCCGAAGTTTCGATTTATGTAGCCTGGGGCTTCCGCAGGCAGAACACGGCCATCATGATCGGCAAGTCCATCATCAACAAGAATCTCAAAGTTGACATCGGCGACCTCTGCCTGCAGTACGGAGGCGGCGGCCACAAGGGCGCCGGCACCTGCCAGGTCGACAACGACAAGGCCGATGAGAAGCTCGAGGAGATTGTAGAGAAGCTGAACACATAATAAGACTGGAAGATGAAGCTTTTGCCAGGGGAAAAATCTCCGGCAGACACAGACAATCCATGAAAATGAGCAGGCGGGGACGCAGGAAGCGGCCCCGCTTTTTTGTTGTCAGTATGGAACTATTCAGGTGGCAGCAAGGAATGGTATTCAAGAGCACTCCGACCTGGCACTCCCGAACGATTAATGTCAGAATATTCTAAGCTGTCTGGTGACAGGCACTAGTTCTCGCTGCTGTCCCCGGTCGCGTAGTCGATAGTGATGCCGGGCTGGCTGTTGTAGGCGAAGACGCAGAAGAGGATGCTCTCTCCCTTGTCTTCGACGCTCTCGCCCTCCATGAGGACACCGCGGGCGACCAGGTCGTTGCCCTCAAAAATCGGGGTCACCCGATAGAGGACGTGGTCATTTGTCTCTTTGACGTAGTCGGCGATCTGGTTCTCAAAGGGAAGCATGCCCTCGATATTGAGACAGCGGGTGCCGGTGATCAGGTTCCTGTCATTTGCATTTTCACCGGTGAGCTCGTAGGCGAGCAGATGGCAGCGGTTGTAGAGATATTTTCCCTCGATGATATCGTACTTGACCGTGTGCCAGCCGGTCGGCTTGACGCTGCCGATCGACCCGCGCTTCTCTGTCGGCATCAGGTCCTGGCCCACCGAGGCCATGGCCGGGCCGCAGCGGCCCAGGGAATCGAGATCGCCGTAGGTCTCGTAGGACCTGGTCGTGAGATCCGACGCCTTGAAGTAGGGCGTGTTGTTGTTGACCTCGATGTAAGGATTGCCGGTGTAGGCCGGAATCGTCGACAGGTCGAAGGACGAGGACGTCTGGGTCGCGTTCGCTGCAGATGCGGTGCTGGCGGCCGCCCCGGTGGAATTCCCTCCACCTTCCTGACCTTTCCTCACCATCGACAGGACAAGGAGGATCAAAAGGAGGAGCAGCCAGCTCATTCGTCTTTGCTTATTTTGTTGACTTTGTTTTTTCGTTCTCCTCATTCATGTCCTCCTATGGTTGCTGACACCGGGCTGCACTGCAGATGCTGCGAAACAGCATGCGTGTGCCCGGCACTCGACTGCACCGGTATGTGGGAGCCTGGCACTCAACTGCACTCAGAATCCTTCTCCTCTGTCTTATTCGCTGTGCCTCTCCGAGTATACCTCTCCTCCGTGATGCAGTCATGCGAGGATCCCGCAAAATCATAAGCCGCTGTCTTTGAAAATGCGTCAAACTCCATCGTGCATTTGACATCCGCCGGATAAGAACGATTCCATCGATAGAGCAGAATCTCATTTACCTCTGATGAAAATGCAGCCGGATCCGTGTCCTCATCGAAGAAGTACTCTTCCTCTCCCACCTGGGAAATATCCTCGATCTTGCGCACGCGGCTGCTGCCCTCGGGAAAGAGCGGGACCGAGTAGGCTTTCATGCAGATGGCGCCATCTCCCGTCACCTCCAGAAGCCGCCCAATGAGGACTCTGTCCCGCGACTCGCGCCTATGATTGAACATCATTCCATTTTCATCCGACAGACAAAGAATCAGCTTCATGCAGAATATGCTCCCTTCAAGAAAGTCAGTCAGCTGTCATTCCGTACCAGGAAATGCCCTCAGCGTGCCAGCCCAGTGAAACGAGATAGTCGTTCTCTGCTTTTGTAATCGTGTACTTATGAGTGCCGGTTCTGGTCATCCTCCGAATCACAGAATCCGGAAAGGTCTGCCCCCGGTCGCTAATCTGTGGCATGTTCTCTTTTCCTCCCTGCAGTCGATATTGTCTTCCAGTATATCACAAAAAGGACAAAGAAGCGCCACCGCGTCTTCGCTATAATTTCAAAAGTTACAGTTCACGGGTCAGCCAGGGTGTCCTTCGGAAAGCGCTTCCTCCGCGGCCACCCCTCAAAGGTCCACTCCGGAAGCGCTTTCCGAAGGGCACCTGTTGGCTGACATGTGAACTGTAACTTTCAAAATTTTCTCAATTATCGTTACAGTTCACGGGGCACCCCGGCGCGGAGCACAAAGTGACCCACCCGTGAACAGTAACCAATTATCTGGTATCGAATGTCAAGGGCGAACCATTCGAATCAGTCTACGGGAAGCTTCTGGTTCTTACGCTCTTCCGGCCAGTTACAGGAAGCGCGGGCCTTACAAAGGAAACACAGGCGGCTCTTCTTGTCGGCGCGCCGCAGCAGGTCGCCTAAGGAATTTCCATTGTCCTTGCCCGTTTTTCTCCTGTGACCGAGGATTGTCTGGCAGATGGCCTCTGTTTCCTTTTCTGTAAATCCGCAGTCAGGCAGGATCCGCCTGGCAAGCTCGCAGCTCGCCTCATCGTGGGGAATTCCCTCCCCTGCCTGTCTTGCTCTGCCGATGTCGTGGAGAAGAGCTGCCGCGTAAATGGTATCCTTTGGATAGGACAGATCTTTTTCCAGGGTTTCGATCCACATGATCCTCGCCACATCCAGAAAATGCTCCGGCGTGTGGCGGCAGTAGACGCGATCCATCTCTATTTTCTGGATTTGCCGGAATTCATGCTGATAGACAGGATGATCCCAGATGCTCTGAATTCTATTGCTCATGCTTTTGCCTCTCTCCTAAAGTATACCATACACCGCCCCCAGCGAATGGCCGGATTCGGCCTCTCGCTGGGGGCGAAATGCAAGTTTGACACTACGCGTAGTATCGAAGGATCTGGCTCACTTCCTCGTAGTAGCCCCAGCCAAAGAGAATTGTATGATTGAGCAGATGATAAATCTTATCTTCCATGACATCATCTCCATTTCACGATTTATACTGAAAAATTGTCAGAATTGTTGTCATTGTCTGATGACAGGCGCCGGTTTCCATTCCTTTGAGCCAACAAAAATCGTAACTGTTCAGCAGGCCTGACGAAGGTGCGATAAAAAAGCTCTTCCGGAGTGGACCTTTGAGGGGTGGCCGCGGAGGAAGTGCTTTTTTATCGCACCTTTCCGTCGGGTCCTGAACAGTTACCAAAAATCCTAAAATACTGAGATTACGCTTCCGTCCGATCCTCCGGCAGTGACCGCATGAAGCGCAGGGCCAGGAAGATGGATACAGCCGCCGTGAGCAGGTCCGCGATGGGCTGGGTAATCTCGATGCCCGTGATGCCGAGGGCGCGCGGAAGAAGCAAAATGAGCGGAATATAGAAGATGCCCGTCCGCATACAGGCCATGGTGAAAGCCTCCCTGGCCCGGCCGACGCTCTGAAAGAGCATGTTGGCGCAAAACGATGCCGGCATGAAAAAGGACGACAGACACTGATAGCGAAGAGCCACCGTACCGATGGCGATGACCTCCGGGTCGTCGCGGAACCAGGTGATGATCGGCTCCGTAAAGATCAGCACAAGGATAGCGAAGACCGACATAGCCAGCGTCCCGGCCGCCGTCGTAAAATATGTGCCTTCCTTCACGCGAGAGTACTTGCCAGCACCAAAATTAAACGAGGCGACGGGCTGCAGACCCTGGCCCATGCCAATCCCGACCGCCGCAATAAAGAAAGCCAGCCGGCCGACAATGCTCATGGCCGCAATAGCCGGATCCCCATAGGGCTTGGCCGCCCGATTGAGCAGAATGGTCGAGAGCGCGCTCAGTCCCTGGCGAGCAAGAGACGGCGAGCCGATCTTTAATACATCCGTGTAGATCGACCTCGTGCGGGAAACGTAGGCCGGCCTGAACTTCATGACCGTCCTGTCCGTAAAAAACATAGACAGCAAAATCAGAAAGCTCACCAGCTGGGACAGAGCCGTCGACAGGCCCGCCCCGCTCACGCCCATTTTGAAGACAAACATGAAAATGGGATCTCCCGCCATATTCATGATTCCCCCCACCGTGAGTCCGATCATAGCGTAAAATGCCCTGCCCTCATAGCGCAGGAGGTTGTTGAGGGTGCAGCTGGCCGACAAGAGTGGTCCCGCCAAAAGAATCCAGAAAGCATACTGCCTCGCATAGGGCAGAATCGTCTCCGTGCTTCCCAGGAACATGAGCAGCGGATTCAGAAAGCAAAAGCAGACGACAGAAATCACGGCGCCCAGAACAAGCGACATAAGAAATGCTGAATTTCCATAAGAAAATGCCTTCTCCGGCTCCTTCTCCCCATAGAGCCGCGACACGAAGCTTCCTGACCCGTGCCCGCAGGTAAATCCTACCGCCTGATAAAATGCCATAAGGGCAAAGACAATTCCCACAGCCCCCGCCGCCGACGTCCCCAGGCGGCTGACAAAATAGGTATCCGCCGTATTGTAAATATTGGTGACCAGCATACTGATGATCGTTGGTATAGAGAGAGAAATAATAAGGCGCGGAACCGGAGTCTGCGCCATTTTCCTGTACTGCTCTTCCTCCAGAGCTTCCTGCTTATCCAAAACCCGATCTTCCTTTCTTCGACACACTTCACCAAGTATACCACACACAGACGCCAGCTTCAAACAACCCCAGCGGGTGCCCGAAAAAAGCTTCCCGCTGGGGTTAGTGGGTTCCATAGGAAGACGCTCGACCCCAGCAAAAGCCTGTTTTGGGCTTCCCGCTGGGGTTAGAAAGCTTTGAAACCTTCCCCCTGACCCCAGCAGGTGCCCGAAAAAAGCTTCCCGCTGGGGTTAGGGGGTTCCGTAGGAAGACGCTCGACCCCAGCGAAAGCCTGTTTGGGGCTTCCCGCTGGGGTTAGAAAGCTTTGAAACCTTCCCCCTGACCCCAGCGAGTGCCCGAAAAAAGCTTCCCCGCTGGGGTCGTGAGTATACCTGCCCCCCTCACTCGGTCCTCAGGGCGGTGACAGGGTCACTCTTGGCGGCTTTCTGGGCCGGGAAGAGGCCACTGAGCAAAGTGAGAACGACGCTGAGGGTCACAAGGGCGACGGCAGCGGTCGGGGGAAGCGAGGCGCTGATCTCCTGGCGGCCGCTGATGCGGCGGACAAGATAGTTGGTCGGCAGGAGGAGAAGAAGCGAAGTCCCCACGCCGATGCCTCCGGCCAGAAGGCCCGTGATGAAGGTCTCTGCGTTGAAGACCTCGCGGATATTGTGCTTGGAGGCCCCGATGGCGCGCAGGATTCCTATCTCCTTGCGCCTCTCAAGAACACTGATGTGGGTGATGACGCCGATCATGATGGACGAGACCACAAGAGAAATGGCCACGAAGGCGATGAGCACCCAGCTGATGGTGTTGACGATCTTAGTGACGGAGGTCATCATGGTGCCGACAATATCCGTGTAGGAAATGACCTTCTCGTCCTGGCCCGTGATCTTCATCTTGTCGTTGTAGTTGTCAAGAATCTTTTCTATCTCTGTCTTTGCCTCAAAATCGTGCGGGTAAATGACGATTTCACTGGGATCTTCCTCGTCCGCATAGCCAAAGTTCGTCAGATTGGACTCGTAGGAGCTCGTCTCTGACATCATAGAAGCCATCATCTGCTGCATTTCCTCGGCAGTCATATTCATGTGGATGGCGTTCGCAAAAGCATCCGTGTTGAAGGAAATCGCCTTGGGCAGCTCCTCCGCCATGCCTGTCATGGCCTTCTGTATCTGGGAAGCGAGCGAACTTGTGATGGCGGAACTGATCTGACCCATGACGGTCTTCATATACGTCTCCATGGAGGACTTGAGCGAATCTCCGACCGCCTGGCTGATCGACGTGCTGATCTCACGCGTCACCTCGTCCATATCGATCATTTTCCCGACCTCGGAGGTCAGAATCTTCATGCCGCTGCCGCCGGCCAGATACTCCTGAAAATCCTGCGTCAGAGAAGCAGAGTAGCCATTTTCCTCGGCATAAGACCTGTAGCCGTCGGCGAGGGAAGTCAGAAGTTCCTTCTGCTGGTCCTCGGTCGGGGTCAGGCTCTCTTTGATTTTTTCATTATACTTGTCGATAATAGCTTTGCATTCGTCACAGTCGCGCCACTCCTGCATTTTCGCCTGGCACTCCTCGGCCGATTTTGGCCAGTCACAGCCCGTATCCTTCAGGTGGCTCACAAAAGCGTCCATGAGCTCCTGGTTCATTTGCTTCGTGTAAGAGCAGAGCTCCTCCCTGTCGAAGGACTCCGCGGCCAGCTTCTGAAGCGAATCTTTGAAGGAGGTGCGCGCCTCATCGGACTGCACATAGGCGACAACGCCGTTGTCGAGGGTCGTCTTGTCGAGGAAATCCTTGGCCAGGTCAGAAAAAATCTTCTGCATGTCGAGCTTGGAGGTATCGAGCTTAATGCCCTTCATGGCGTCTGTCAGCGTGTCCGCGTCAAAGCCCTGCATATTGGACATATCCATTTGTGGCAGGGAAATGTCCTTGCCCAGGGAATCCAGATTCATGGAGTCCATGTTGAGATTCAGCCCCGACGCATCGAATTTGAGTTTGGTCGTATCGAAGGAAAATGCTTTTTTCATGGCGTCCCCGTCCACGCTGAAGAGGGACTTGAGGTCGAAGTCTTTGTTGTCCGTCCCGAATTCCTTCCCTGTGAGGACGTCTTTCGACGAATCCGCCAGCTGCGCTCTGACGATGGCGCTGTCCTTATTCTCCTCCATGACATGCCCGGTGAGGTCCGCGGAATAGGCAATGCCCATGGTCAGCATGGTCACGTCCGTGTCGGCCGTGGGTTTGACGACGCCGACTACTTTGATGGTCTCCGCCTGATCCACAAGCGACTTCACATAGTCTTTGTCCGAGGAGCGGTCGGTCCAGACGCCCACAGAGTCGTCGTAGCTATAGAGTGACGAGTTAGGAACCAGTCTGAACTCCGCTCCGGTCAGTTCCACGTAGGGATAAACTTTACCGCTGTCGTCGGCCGCCGAACCTGTGCTTCCCGTCTTCTCCGTGTTTTCGCTGTCCTTGATCGAGTCGACCAAGGTCTCAAACGTGTCATAGTCCTTGAGCCCCAGGGTGTAGAGGGTCATGTCGGAAATGTTCCCCTCGGAACTGAGGACGACGACCGCCTCGTTGTACTTCTCTGGCCAGCGGCCCGCCTTGACCTCATAGGAATTCCTGTAGAGATCATTGTCCTTTGGAAGAGCCGAGAAGACGCTTGTGGAAAATGTCGACGAATAGAGGGAGGACGTCGGAATGAGGCCGCTCGAATTGAGAACCTTGTTGGGGTTGACCTGAATGACTTCTCCGTCATTTTCCTTAAAGATCTGGGGAGTCACTGCGTAGTGATATTCGACCGAGCGGGCATAAGGCTCAATCCCGCTTGTGCCCTCCTCAAGCCATTTTCGAAAAGACGTCAGATCATTTTTTGTCACGCGGGAGGACATGCGGGCGATGACGTCCTGCTCCGTCGCCCCGCCCTTGTCGTCGGTCTTGACGACGGACGGCCCGCTGTCGCTGTCTCCTCCCATCATAGAGACCAGGGAAAATGCAGACTTCTGGATCTCGATCGGATATTCGGACAGGGTATCCTCCTCTGTGTTCTTGATAAAGGTATTGACGCCGTTCGACAGCGATAAAATGAGCGCAATGCCGATGATGCCGATGGATCCTGCAAAGGCAACCAGGACGGTTCTTGCCTTCTTGGTCATGAGGTTGTTGAAGGAGAGACTGAGGGCAGTCAAAAAAGACATGGAGCTCTTGCCCATGGTCTCGTGATGGGGCTGCTCCACCGCCTCCTCTTCGGGGGTATAGGGATTGGTGTCGGAGATGATCTTCCCGTCCTTCAGCCTGACAATGCGGTTGGCGTACTCGTAGGCGAGATCGGGGTTGTGGGTGACCATGACGACCAGGCGGTCTCTGGCCACTTCTTTTAAGAGGTCCATGACCTGAATACTTGTCTCCGTGTCGAGGGCGCCGGTCGGCTCATCGGCGAGGAGGATGTCAGGGTCGTTGACCAGGGCCCTGGCAATGGCCACGCGCTGCATCTGGCCGCCGGACATCTGGCTCGGCTTTTTGTGCATCTGCTCGCCGAGGCCGACTTTGCGCAGGGCATCTTTGGCCCGCTCCGTCCTCTCTCTGCGGCTGATGCCGGAGATGGTCAGGGCCAGCTCCACATTGGCGAGGACGCTCTGGTGAGGAATCAGGTTGTAGGACTGGAAGATGAAGCCGATCGTGTGGTTCCTGTAGCTGTCCCAGTCCCTGTCCTTATACTTCTTCGTGGAGATCCCGTTGATGATGAGGTCGCCCGAGTCGTAGTGATCGAGACCTCCGACAATATTGAGGAGGGTACTCTTGCCCGACCCTGACGGACCCAGAATGGCGACAAACTCATTTTCCCTGAGATTCAGGGACACATGGTCCAGGGCTTTCTGGACCAGACTTCCCGTCCTGTATTCCTTGCACAGATCTACAAGCTGCAGCATGCGCCTGCCTCCTTTTCTCATCCTAAAAAAGTGTATGATACATAAATTAGAACTAATTATACACGAATGGAGGAAGAAAGCGAAGGAGAAAAGGTTCTTCAGGATACAAAAAAAATTTGTAACGTTACAGTTCACACGTCAGCCAACAGGTGCCCTTCGGAAAGCGCTTCCGGAGTGGACCTTTGAGGGGTGGCCGCGAAGGAAGCGCTTTCCGAAGGGCACCCTGGCTGACCCGTGAACTGTAACTTTGTAACTGTTCAGGAGGACACTTTTGCTTCGAGAAAAACATTCTACACTCCGT
>OMTP01000119.1 GCA_900313955.1 uncultured Lachnospiraceae bacterium
CGGATGACGGTGGTCCAACTGTCATGTTGGACTCCATCATCTGGGTACCAGTTTATTGCATATCCCGCGTTTCCAATCTCTCCTTTCTTGACTTTTTAAGGCAGATATCCGTCCTCTATTTTCAGGAGGATGTCGCTCAGACCTCGCTTCACGATGATGGACCGAGAGGAAACTATCTCTGGCTCAATGGAGATCTTCTCGACTTTGATCCGGTGGCGAGGACCATTGATCTCGGAGACAGAAAAATCGAGATGGACAGGATCTATGCGATTGAGTAGGTAGGGAGATCATAGGAACTTGACGCTAAAAATGTAGAATTCGGGCTTGTTTACGGCCATATATTAGACTTTCAAGTACTAAATATGGTATACATCTACGTTTGTGGTGTCAAGTTATTGTGATTTTCAAATACAAAGTATCATTTCAGGCTTTTTGATTTTTGTTATTGACTAAAGAAAAACGGGACTAACATCATTATAATGCCGTCCCGTAAAAGATAAGATCTTTTTCTATGTGACTCTTACTTTAAATTCATTAGTACCAATTGTCAACGATTATTTTTAAGAAATCAAAAGTTCCAAGAATTTCATTATTTTGCTTATAATTGTCCGCGTGCTTATACATTCTATCGATAACATTGTGTAATTTCATGCTCTCCGAATCGTGCAGACCTTGACTTTTCACCATACATTTCTGACAAAATGGTGTGATGAAGTAGTATTAGAATCGTCTAACCCGCATGTGAAGTAAAATCCCTTTATCCCGACAACCACCTGAGCCATCAGAGTCTGTTGGCACAGAAGTACCCAGATACAGCAAGGACATTTTGCCTTCATGGTCTTCAATAATCTGACGTCTTATCGCCTTTCCTCCTCACCCGCATCTTATTTCATGAATTCTTTCCCTACTGTATCTAAGAACCATAGCCATTGATGGACACGAGTCTTAGGTGATGGCACTGGTGATTGCCATCGTGTATAGATACAGCTTACAGCCTGTTACCGTCTCCGGCCGTTGAAAAGATATATGATGTGCTTTCGTGCTGTACCTCATTAAAGCATGACTATCGGGAAAAGGAGCAACCCATCTCTGAGCTGCTCCTTCTCCTTAAGGGAATCTATTGTATGTGAGTTAATTAATAGTTTCTTTGTGATGCTGGGGAGTAACACCCCCAGCAGGATATTGCTCATGCTTCATTCAAACTGAACTCAGCATTGTAATTCTTCAGCTCGTCATCACACTCAAAGAGTGTTACCTCAAGCTTAGTATCTTCAGCTCGTCGTCACGCTCAAAGAGTGTTACCTCAAGCTTAGTAATTAGTTCTCAGATCTCTTTCTTGCAACCAGGACAACTGCTGCACCTGCAACAAGGATTGCACCAAGGATGTAGAAGATCGTTGTGCCGATACCACCGGTGGTAGGAAGGGAAGAGCCCTTGAAGTTCTTGATGTTAGATGTAATGGAACCTGCGTTCTTATCTACAGTTGCCTTCTGTGCAGTACCAAGATCAATTTCTCCAGTAGACTCTACACCGTTGAGTTTTGTGAGCTGCGGATCATCAGCATTAAGCTCATGTTCTGCAGTAATGGTGAACTCAACATCATCAATCTTGTTGTATCCATCAGGAACCTTAGTCTCCTTCAGTACATAAGTACCGTCATCAAGACCTTTGAACTCGAATTTTGTTTTGTCATCATCAAGAGTTACCGCAGCGATTGCCTTATCCTCGGTGCCCTTAATCTTCTTGTAAAGTGTGAACTCTGCTCCCTTAAGAGGATTGCCATCCTTATCAATCTTGTTTACATCGACCTTGTATGTAAAGACAATGTTCTTGTCATGAGGCGTCTTGCCACCAGGTGTGCCCTTGCCAGACTCATTAGGATTGTTGTCATACTGGAGCCAAGACTCGTTCGGGTTACCTGCAGAACCAATTACAGCGTTTGAATTAAGTTCAGCTGTGTACTTGACAACAATCTTAGAACCATCATGAGCACCAAGAGCCTTGATGTCATCGCATGACCAAGCATAAGTTGTGTAGCCATCAGTACCAGTTTCAGGTGTAGCTGCTGTAAACTTATCTGTTACATCCTTTCCATCAAGAGTGATAACAGCATCATTCTGATATGTGAGGCCAGCGCACATCTTATCGGAAATCTTTACGCTATAGCTCTTGTAGTTATCCATGCCTGTGCCAAGGGTAGATGTAAGCGTATATGGAACCTTGTCGCCAATATCATAGTCAGCAGAATCTCTAAGCTTTGTTTCATCACCAGTAGTATCGTTGACGTCATCAACTTTCTTCTCATGAGTAGGAACAGAGGACTTCGGCTCTACAGTCTGGTCTGCAACAACCTTAAGAATATATGCTGTCTGAGATGCCTGACCAGTCGGTGCAACTGTATCTTTTACGAGATAATAACCAGCTGCAAGACCGGAAAGCTTAACATCCTTAGAGTCACCAGTAGAAGGTGTACTAGCTGTTGCTGCAGCAGTTCCAAGATAATCCTGAATAGCTGTAGCAAACTGAGCGGCATTATCAGTAGTTAATGCTGCTGCAATATCAGTTGCAGTAGACTTGTCAGCGAATGTAAAGCCAGAAATCTTAGCAGCATCCACACCAGATCCCCATGTGATATTGGAGATGGTCTTACCGTCAGAGCTCAAATCACCAGCAAAAATCTGATAAGCACCATAAGTATGGGATCCAGTATCTTCTGCTTTCTGATCAATTGTAATTGTGTAAGTCTGCGCTGCTGCAAACGCTGATACGCTCATCATAGCGATGGCCATCATCATAGCAACTACGAGAGCCATGATTCTCTTCAAATTCTTTTTCATACTTTTTCCTCCTAAAATGGATTCCCTTTTTCGAG
>OMTP01000301.1 GCA_900313955.1 uncultured Lachnospiraceae bacterium
GAAGGAAGAAGGCCTTTGTGCGAAGCGCCGAAGTGACCCACCCGTGAACAGTAACCCCTCAGGAAAGAAGATGTGGGGTAAAAATAATGCGTTGCAATTTAAAGTGGGAAATGGTAGTATTTTCTTATAGTGCTTTACCCGAAAACGTTTAAGATGAGAGTCTGTCAGGGAGAGGTGATTTTTATGAAACTTGACAGAACTGAGAATACAAAGAGAAATATCCTCTGGGGGACACTTAATAAAGCAATCACATTGCTTCTTCCTTTCATCACCAGAATTGTCATGAATCGGACACTGGGAGCAGAGTATCTGGGCCTCAACAGTCTCTTCCGGTCGATCCTGGATGTATTGAATCTGTCAGAACTCGGGTTCAGCAGTGCAATCGTGTACTGTATGTATGAACCTATTGCAAAAAATGACAGCGATGCGATCTGTGCTCTCTTAAATGCATACAGAAAGTTATATAAAATTGTCGGAGCAGCTATTCTGGGAATTGGCTGTGCACTTTTGCCTGTGCTTCCCAGACTGGTTCACGGAAGCATTCCACGGGATGTCAATTTATATGTTGTCTATCTTATTTATCTTCTTAATACGGCAGTCAGTTATCTTCTCTTTGCCTATAAGCAGGCTCTCCCGAATGCATTTCAGAGAGTGGATATCATCAGTAATATCACAACCATAACAACTGGCGGAATGTACTGCATCCAGATCGTCATCCTGATGAATGTCAGAAAGTACTATCCATATCTGATTCTTCTGCCGGTTTCTACCGTTATCAACAATATCATCACCTCGCTCTATGTGGACAGAACCTACCCGGAATACCGTTGCAGGGGAGAGATCTCGCAGGCTATGAAGGCGGAGATCAAAGAGAAAGTTACAGGCCTCTTTATCACCCGTATCTGTCAGACAACGAGAAATTCGCTGGACAGCATATGTACCTCGGCCTTCCTGGGGCTTGTCGTGACGGCCATGTATAATAACTATTATTATATCTTGTATGCAATGACAGGTATTTTTGGTGTGATCATTCAGTCGATGACAGCAGGGGTCGGCAACAGTATAGTTGTTGAGTCGAGAGAAAAGAATTATAATGATCTGAAAAAAATCAATTTTATCTTTATGTGGATCTCCGGGTGGGCGACTATCTGTATGCTTGTCCTCTATCAGCCATTCATACGGATCTTCTATGGAGAGAAATACCTCTTTCCAGAGTCTGTCGTCATAGAATTCTGCCTTTATTTCTACATGCTGCGCATGGGAGACATCAGAGCTCTTTACTCAGATGCAGCCGGGCTGTGGTGGGAGAATCGTTACAGAGCCATCGCAGAATCACTGACCAATATAGTACTCAATATTATTCTGGGACGAATGTTCGGAGTGCACGGAATTATCATCGCTACACTGATTTCATTGTTCGTCATCAATTTTCTTCTGGGTTCACAGATTGTCTTTAAGCACTACTTTCAAAACGGAAAGCTCGCAGAATATTTTCAGCTCCATGGGTTTTATTTGATCGTGAGCGCCCTTGTCGCTCTGGTCACTGTCTGGCTGTGCAGTCTTTTTTCCTTTGGAGATGGTCCTGATCTGCTGGTGAAGCTGATTGTCGCCTGCATTGTGCCCAATCTTCTATATTATCTGATTTACAGGAAGACAGCTATTTACAGACTTGCTATGCCATGGATTCTGCATAAATATAATCTTGACCGCAAATTCAGATTCCTTTTGAAATAAAGAGAAAGCGTGTATCTATGATTTCAGTCATTATGCCGGTGTATAACAGAGAAAATACGGTGACCGATGCTGTAAACAGCGTTCTTGGGCAGACATATTCCGATCTTGAGCTGATTATTGTCGATGATGGATCAGACGATCGCTCAAAGGAAAGAATCTCTTCGATTCACGACACAAGACTTCGGTATGTCTATGAGGCGAACAGCGGTGCCTGTGCCGCCAGAAATGCAGGAATAGATCTTGCGAGAGGAGACTACATCGCTTTTCATGACAGTGATGACATGTGGCATGCAGATAAGCTGGAGAAAGAATATCAGGCACTTATTGAAAATAAGGCGGATCTGGTCTTCTGCAAACTTGTGAGAAATGATCCTGACGGTAAGAAGGTTTTTCTGCCGGAGCATATGGAAAATGGATTTCTTTCCCCGGTCAGAAACCTTTTTGGCATTGGAACACAGACACTTCTGGGCAGAAAAGAAGTTTTTGATGATTGCAGATTTGATACATCCATGCCCAGATTTCAGGAATTTGAACTGCTTCTGAGAATTTCTGAGAAATACTCCATTTACTGCCTTGATGAAGGATTGGTTGACTACTATATAGGGACAGACTCTGTGAGCAGTAATCCGGATAAGCTTCTTGCTGCCTGTGAAATGATCATGGCCAAGTATCCGTCATTGAAAACAAAATATCCGGAGATGGTGCGTATTATGGCCAGTGCACTTCGAAACACAGGAATAGAATTGAAGAAGAAGAAGGATCCGAGGGCAGTAGCTTTGATCAGGAAGAGCATGGAATACGATGCATCTTTATCCGGCAAAATGAAGTATCTCTGGCGGTCATTCTTTGGATAAGTTAAAGGAAGAGAAAATGAGAAATTTTTTGTATTTGATCAATGCAATTGCTCTTATTGCGGCAATCATACTGGCTGTCAACAGCCCGGACCTTCTGTCGACAGCCTTTATCGGAGTGATGATGACACTCATCCTTCTGGGAGAACTGATCGGTATTCTGCCTACAATTTCCATTATGAATGGCCTTCGACATGGGCAGGACAGTATCAGGCGGGCTTCGGACGCCCAGACAGACTCCATCTGGGAAGTTGTGAAGGAAAATACAGATTTCTTTCATCACAGAAAACTCAACGACATCTTCCATACATATCGGGAGAAAGTGCGGTATCAGCGCAGCTCAGGGCAGATCATGAGTGACATAGAAGATTTCCTGAATGAAGATGTGATCGACCTCATGACCTGGAGAAGTGTAGTGAGACTGCTGCCGGGAACACTGACAGGTCTTGGTATTCTCGGCACCTTTGTGGGCCTTATTCTGGGTATCAATGGAATTGGATTTGAGGACGTTGAATCGGCCATCAGCAGTGTGCAGAACCTTTTGTCAGGCATTGACGTCGCCTTTTATACATCCATCGGGGGTGTCATTTTGTCCATTATCTTCAGTGTCAGTCAGCAAGTCACACAGAATATGATGCTGAGGGAACTGGGGATCTTTACTCAGGATTTTCATAACTATGTGATTCCGTCTGTGGCGGAACAGGAGCGCTACAGGGATGGCAGGGAGCTCAAGCGTGTCATACAGCTTCTTGACCGCCTGCCGAGGGAAGAGTCATTTTCGGCGAACAGTATCCATGAGAGCGGCCTGCCGGAACGGGACAGTGAGCGGATTATGATGCCGCAGATCATGGACGGTATGGAAAAGGGAGAATTTATCTTTTACCTGCAGCCGCGCTATCATCTTATGAACCGAAAGATGACCGGCTCGGAAGCACTTGTGCGATGGAATCACCCGACGATGGGTCTGGTTTCGCCTGCGGTCTTTATTCCGGTGATGGAGAAAAACGGGTATATCACTCAGCTGGATCAGATGATCTGGAAGTCTGTATGCAGGCAGCTGAAGGTATGGATCGATCAAGGGCATACACCCGTTCCTGTTACATTAAATGTCACAAAGACGGACCTTATGGCTATGGATGTGCCGGGAGTGTTTGAGAGTCTGCTGAAGGAATATAAGATTTCTCCCCGTTATATCGATATCGATCTGTCGGAAAGCGTCTATCTGCAGAGCCATAAGATGGCAGCACATGTGGAGCAGGCTCTTATTCAACTGGGATTCAGAGTCATTGTCTCCGGATTTCAGGGAGATTTTGTGGTCAGCGATGCAGCGGGCGGGTGGAAGTCAAACACAATCCAGATTGACCTGCGCAACTACAGAAAAACGCACGAGTTTACATTCTACGAAGCGGACAGGCTTGCCCGTCAGGCACATGATCTCAACCATACATTAATTGCCAGTGGTATTGAGAGCATGCAGGAACTCAGCCTTCTCCGCAAAGCCGGGTTTGATGAAGGACAGGGGTATTATCTCAGTAAACCACTGCCGATTGATAAGTTTGAAGAGGCAGCCTTTCAGATCCCATCAGGAGAAAAGTGAGATTTGTTCCGGAGCAAAAGAAGGACAGAATATAGTTGTGAGGAGTGCCTATGAAAAAACATGAGGACCATGAAGAATATAATTTCTGGCAGCCCGCCACAGATATGATGACCGGACTTGTCTTTGTGCTTCTGCTCGTTATTGTCCTGCTCAGTTTTCAGCTGCTCTATGCGCCGAAAAAGAAAGAGACCGCCCAGGTCCTGAATACAGTGTCGGAAAATATGTCCACAGTGTCTACTGTCACACCTACGGCAACACCAACTCCGACACCGGAGGAAAATGAGGGCTCAGGGTCCACAGATTCCACAGCAAGCCGGGCAGAAGAAAATGCCGGTGGCGGAGGAGGCCATGACAGCGATCCAGACGCAACAACCGATTCAGATCCGGGAATTTATCCGGAGGACGGGACTAAGTCTGCGGTCAGGGTGCAGATCGTGGATGCGGAAACCGGCAATGCCATCAAGCAGGAAGGCGTGGAATTTGAGCTCTATGCTGCCCAGGGGGCATTGGAAGTCCTGAATACATATTATCCCGAGAAGATCTCTTATCGCAAATACGAAACGACGGAAGATGGATCTTTCTTTCTGCCGGAAAAAATTCTGGAAGGAAATTATTATTTTCGGGATCTGACGGCCCCTGCAGGCTACGACATCGCTGACAATGCGCATTTTTCTCTGGATACAGTCTATGACTGGCCCGACCCCTATATGCTGAGAATAAAGATGTCACCGTCCAGAAATGTTATTTCTCTGCATGCTGTTGACGCAGACACGGGGACGGCGCTGAAGTCTGCCAGATTTACTATCGTCGCAGCGGAAGATATTGCGACCGTAGAGGGCACTGTCCGGTATGAGAAAGGGACAACCGTTGAGACACTGACCACCGACGGGGAAGGCCGGGCAAAAAGCGAAGAACTCTATCTGGGAAAGTATTTGATCACACAGGACACAGCTCTCGAATATTATGCAAGCCTCGAGGACAGCGTGTCAGCAGAGGTGAAGAAACAGGGCGAGTCTGTTGCGGGAGCCAGAGAAATAAAGCTTGAAAAAACGAGTGTGAAGCTCCATCTTCTTGACGAACTGGACGGCACGGGAATTGCGGACGGGACCTTCACTCTTGCGTCGGACGGGTCTGATCAAACGAGAAAGATTACAACTGATTCCAGCGGCGAAGCGGATATTTCAGATCTTATGCACAATACTACCTATACGCTTACACAGACCGGGACAGACGGCAACCATGAGCTCACAGGAAAGGACCAGACAATTGTCGTGGCAAGTGATGGCCGGATCAGTGGAAAGAGCAGTTCAAGTCTGAAGATAACAAATCGCATGCTGAGGGCGGAGATCGGAGTCAGAGACAGGATCTTCAACAGTTACACAAGCGGATATGTTCTGACCCTCTACAGTGGTGACGGCGAAAAAGTGGATTCCTGGACGACAGAAGCATCACCCAGAGAGATTGACGGCCTCAGGAAAGGAAAGTACTACATTCTCATCGATGAGAATCCTGAGCTGCGGACAGACATCGAAGTGGCCGATACCGCACAAATCCAGCAGTTTGCAATTTCCGTCATGACGAGAACCAGCTATTTAATGATAGGACTTGTATCTGCCGGAATCCTGGCAGCTGTGATACTTCTCTTTTGGGTAATCCGCCGTCACAGACGGAAGAAGAAGGCATCAAAAGACGCTGCCCCGGAAGATCCAACCAAATAAGACAGAAGAGGTGACTGGAAATGAATGGTGTCCAGATCAGATTTGGAGATTTTATTCATGCAATCAAGAAGCGCTGGAAGCTGATCATGGGACTGACTCTCATGGGCCTGGCTATGGGAGTTTCCATGCTTGTTATTTCCTATATCCGCGGGACAAATATGAATTATCAGGTCAAGTGTTCCTTTGCCCTGACGTCTCAGAATTCGTCAGGGAAGTATCTGGATAATGCGGATTATTTTTCTCAGGACGATTTTGTTCTGGCAACAGATATGGTGGATGCGGCCACCTATGTGCTGAAAAGTGACAAGGTTCTGGATACAGCTCTGAAAGATGCAGGTATCACAGGCGTCTCAGCTTCGGATGTCAGTAAGAATCTGGAGCTTTCCCAGTACAATGAGACGCAGATTCTGGAGATGACCCTCAACTGGAATGATGAAGACAGTGGGTTAAAACTTACAAAAGCAATTCTTACAGCAGCCGAGACGGAGCTTCCCACGACTCTTCAGGTTGGACAGGTTGCGGTGATCAATGACCCGAAGGCATCTTACAAGTCGCTGGGTAGCTCGCATATGATGTGGATCATCCTTGCGGGTACGGGATTTCTGATCGGTTTACTGGTTGCGGTGCTGGATCTTCTGATGAGACCGACTCTCCTCAGCCTGGAAGATGTCGATGAGGTATTCGGTCTTGAGACACTCGGTGTTATTCCGGAGAATGCGCGTGCCTTTCGACGCGGTACGAAAATTCCTGTCGCAAATACAGGTAAGGCATCCGATGTGGAGCAGAATTATGCCTCGGTCGCTTTCATTCTGCAAAATCTTATGAGCAACGAAGGTTGCCACAGCCTCTATGTGACGTCTACAGTCGACGGAGAGGGAAAGACAGTGGCAGCGGCCAGTATAGCTGTTCAGCTTGCCGCCATGGAGCACACAGTGCTTATGGTGGATCTGGACACACACAATCCATGTCTGGGTGGATATTTTCTGGATCAGGTGGAGTATGACCAGTCGCTGAACGCACTTTACCGGGGGGATATTCTGCCGCAGGAGGCAATCCACAAGCTGAATGGCTACCTCTCTCTTCTTCCCATGGTTATGGACAAGAATACGCTTATGATGGACAGCAGTGTGCTCAACCTTGTCAGGTCGCTGGGAGAAAAGTATGAATACGTCATCATTGATGCCTCTGCTGTGGGAATGTATTCCAGTCCGCTTCTGCTCAACCGGATTACTGACGGCGCAGTCTATGTGGTCAGTTACGATACGGCGGTCATGCAGGAAATTGTGAGTGGAATCGATAAACTGAGAAAGTCGGGAACCAGAATCTTTGGCTGTGTTGTCAACCGGGCAACAGCTCTCAACAGTGCTGTAGTGAGGAAAGAGCAGCAGGAGAGCGGGAAAATGTCCATGGCAGACATGGGAGAAGATGTATACAGAAATGCGCCGTCTGTATATGAAAATCCGGAAGAGCATGACGCAGAGAGCCAGGGAAGAGATGAGGGGACTCCCGATGCCGAATCATATGCCGATGAGAATACAGATGATCTTACCTCTCCCATGCCTTCCAGAATGGATTTGATGCGGAAGGGAAAGACGTCAGGGAATGAAGAAGATCAGTGGCTGAAGTCCAAAGACGATGAGTAAGCGCTGAAAAAGGTTACAGTTCACGGGGCACCCCGGCGCGGAGCACAAAGGCCTTCTTCCGG
>OMTP01000285.1 GCA_900313955.1 uncultured Lachnospiraceae bacterium
CTTCACTTAGTAATTTTCGCCGCAAAAGCAGGCGGCGAAAATCGAATGTGCTCCGGAAGAAGGCCTTTGTGCTCCGCGCCGGGGTGCCCCGTGAACTGTAACACCCGTTGCGTTACAGTTCACGGGTCACCCAGCATCGAGCGACTGGAAAGCGCTTCCTCCGTGGACATCCCCTATAGGCCCACTCCGGAAGCGCTTTCCAATCGCTCTTCTGGCTGACGTGTGAACTGTAACCCCGTTGCGGGTTTTTGAAAAATTTCCCTCTTTGGGTGTTGACAGAATGAGAGGTCGGGTGTATCTTATGTGTAATGAATGTTAGCACTCCAATATATTGAGTGCTAACAACCAGAAAGCTTAGAGGAGAGGAGGGAACAACTTGGAACTTGATGATAGAAAAGCGACGATTCTGGACGCAGTCATAAAGACTTACCTGGAGACAGGGGAACCGGTTGGGTCGAGAACGATCTCCAAGTATACCGATCTCCATTTGAGCTCTGCAACCATTCGCAATGAGATGTCCGATCTGGAAGAGATGGGATATCTGGTGCAGCCCCATACATCGGCCGGAAGAATTCCGACGGACAAGGGCTATCGCCTCTACGTCGACCATCTTGTGGCCGAAAAGATGCAGAAGACAGAGGCCGTCAACAGCCTCATGATCGCCAAGACCAACCGCATGGAGGAACTCTTGAAGCAGGTTGTCCAGTTCCTGGCGCAGAACACCAGCTATACGACAATGATCTCGGCCCCCAACTTCAAGAAGAACAAGGTCAAGTTCATTCAGCTCTCCAGGATTTCTCCGAGGCAGCTGCTCAATGTCGTGGTCATTGACGGGAACATCATCAAGAATCATTTGATTGATCTTGAAAGTGACATCACCGATGAGCAGGTGTTGAAGCTGAATCTCCTGCTCAACACAAGGCTCAATGGCCTGTCGTTGGCGGATATCAATCTGGGACTCATTTCCAATATCAAGAAAGAGGCCGGTATCCACACGGAGATTATTAATGAGGTACTTGATACCATTGCTGAGGTCATCCGGGCGGAGACCGATGAGGATATGGAAATCTACACGAGCGGTGCCAACAATATCTTCCGCTATCCGGAACTTGCAACCAGCGCCAGTCAGCTGATTTCTACGCTTGAGGACAAGAGCGGTCTTGAAGATTTTGTCAAGGAGACGGAAGCAAGGGATCCGGAAGATTCCTCCAGAGATGGAATTCAGGTATATATAGGAAATGAGAGCCCGGTAGAATCCATGAAGGACTGTTCCGTGGTGACCACGACCTATGATCTCGGCGACGGTATGGAAGGGACGATCGGCATTATCGGACCCAAGCGCATGGATTACGAGAAGGTCATGGATAACCTGAAAGTCATGAAAGATTCCTTAAATGCAGCGTTTAAGACAGACGCAGTCAAGAAGATCACAGTGAGAACGGGCGGTGACACAAGCGCCGGGGAAAGTGAGGATATAAAGAAGAGTGAGTAGCGAAGAAACAAAAGATACAGAAGAGAAGGAAACTGAAGTGAAGATCGAGGGAGAAGAAGAAAAAACTCCCGAAGAAAATAAATCAGCAGCGGAAGAGACCGAATCTTCTGAGGAGAAAGAAGATACAAAAGAAGAAAATGAGGGACCCGATCCCATTCTTCTTCAGAAACAGCTGAAAGCTGAGCAGCAAAAGACCGCGGACCTCACGGACCGCTACAAGAGAACACTTGCCGAGTATGAGAACTTCAGAAAGAGAACCGAGAAGGAAAAAGAAGATCTCTACAGTTACGCTGTGAGAGACGTCGTCAAAAAGATTCTCCCGGCTCTTGATTCCCTGGAGAGAGGAGTGGATACCATTCCCGAGGATAAGAAAGATGATCCTCTCGCAAAGGGAATGGATGCAACCATCAAGCAGTTCCGGAAAGCACTCGGTGAGATTGGCGTCGAGGAAATCGAGGCCAAAGGAAAGAAATTAGACCCCCAGCTTCACAACGCAGTGATGCAGGTTGAAGATGAGAACCTCGAGGAGGACACAGTCGCAGAAGTCCTCCAGAAGGGATATACATACAAGGGAACCGTAGTGAGACACGCTATGGTGAAAGTTGCAAAGTAAAGACAGATCCATGTTTCAAGAGAACAGAAACATTTTATGAGGAGGATTATTTATCATGAGTAAGATTATTGGTATCGACCTTGGTACTACAAACAGCTGCGTAGCTGTCATGGAAGGTGGACAGCCGACTGTGATTGCAAACGCAGAGGGTGCAAGAACAACTCCATCCGTTGTCGCATTTACAAAAAACGGCGAGAGACTTGTCGGTGAGCCGGCAAAGCGTCAGGCCGTCACAAACGCACAGAATACTATTTCCTCGATCAAGAGAAAGATGGGCACTGCAGAGAAGGTCACAGCCGGCGGAAAGAGCTACACTCCGGAAGAGATTTCCGCCATGATTCTTCAGAAGCTGAAGACAGATGCTGAGAATTATACGGGTGAGAAGATCACAGAGGCAGTTATCACAGTTCCGGCTTATTTCAATGATGCACAGCGCCAGGCAACAAAGAATGCCGGTAAGATCGCGGGCCTCGATGTCAAGAGAATTATCAATGAGCCGACGGCTGCAGCTCTGGCATATGGCCTTGATTCCGGCGAGGATCAGAAGATCATGGTCTATGATCTCGGTGGTGGTACATTCGATGTCTCTGTCATTGAGATTGGTGATGGCGTCATCGAGGTTCTGGCTGTCAATGGTGATGCTCATCTGGGCGGCGATGACTTCGACAATGCAGTTGCCAGCTACATGATTGAAGAATTCAAGAAGAAGGAGGGAGTTGACCTCTCCGGGGACCTCATGGCTATGCAGAGAATCAAGGAAGCTGCAGAAAAGGCCAAGAAGGAACTTTCCACAGCCAACACAACCAACATCAACCTTCCGTTCATCACGGCTACTGCAGATGGACCCAAGCATTTCGATATGGATCTGACGCGCGCTAAGTTCAACGAGCTCACAAGAGACCTTGTTGAGAGAACTGTACCGCCTGTTCAGAAGGCTCTGAAGGATGCAGGCCTTACAGCATCTGATCTGTCTAAGGTCCTCCTTGTCGGCGGCTCCACGAGAATCCCGGCTGTCCAGGACCGCGTCAGAACCTTAACGGGCAAGGAGCCGAGCAAGAACCTGAATCCGGATGAGTGCGTTGCACTGGGTGCATCCATCCAGGGCGGCAAGCTCGCAGGAGACAAGGGCGCAGGTGATATCCTTCTTCTCGATGTCACTCCGCTTTCTCTGTCCATCGAGACCATGGGAGGCATCTCCACAGTACTCATCCCGAGAAATACGACCATCCCGACAAAGAAGAGCCAGATCTTCTCCACAGCTGCAGATAATCAGACGGCTGTTGATATCAACGTCCTTCAGGGCGAGAGACAGTTCGCAAGGGATAACAAATCCCTCGGTCAGTTCCGTCTGGATGGAATCCCGCCAGCACGCCGCGGCATCCCGCAGATCGAGGTTACTTTTGATATTGATGCAAACGGTATCGTCAATGTATCTGCCAAGGATCTGGGAACAGGTAAGGAGCAGCACATCACCATCACATCCAGCACCAATATGTCCGATGAGGATATCGACAAGGCTGTCAAGGAAGCACAGCAGTACGAGGCAGAGGACAAGAGACGCAAGGAGGGTGTTGACCTCAAGAATGAGTCGGATACACTTGCTTTCCAGGTCGAGGATGCCCTGAAGAGCGCCGGCGACAAGGTGGGTGACAAGACCCAGGTTGAGGCTGACCTCAAGAACCTGAAAGATATCCTTGCAAAGCATCCGGATGCAAATGCGCCGATGACAGACGCCGACATCAATGAGCTCAAGGATGCCAAGGAGAAGCTCATGAACAGCTCTCAGGAGCTCTTCGCTGCGATGTATCAGCAGGCACAGCAGGCAAATGCAGGCTCTGATGCAGCCGGATCCACAGGCAGCACAAATACAAATAACGGCGGCAATGATGACGACGTTGTCGACGCTGATTATAAGGAAGTCTGATGAGGAGGAGCCGCAAGGCTCCTGCCCATAGAGTTATAGTTCACTGGTCTGCCAGCGGGGAAGGCTCTGCAAGTTACTGTTCACACATCAGCCAGTTGCTGCCTCGAAAAACACTTCCCCGGACAGACGTGTGAACTGTAACCCATCAAGCGGGGCTGTTGTGCTTAACGTGCAGCAGCCCTTCTTTTGTACTTGCTATATGTACCGGAATGATGGTATAGTCTACAAGATGTTTATCAACCATAACAAGAATGGAAAAAGATATGGCAGACGAAAAAAGAGATTATTATGATATTTTAGGCGTATCGAGAGATGCCGACCAGAATACGATTAAGAAGGCTTATTTTAAGATTGCAAAGAAGTACCATCCGGATGTCAATAAGACGCCGGAGGCGGAGGCCATTTTCAAGGAAGCTTCTGAGGCTTACTCGGTCTTAAGTGATTCGGATAAGAGGCGTCAGTACGATCAGTTTGGACGTGCCGCCTTTGAGCAGGGCGCGGGCGGCCAGGGATTTGGCGGTTTCGATTTCAATGGGTCAGACATGGGAGACATCTTCGGAGACATCTTCGGAGATCTCTTCGGTCAGGGCCGCGGGAGAAGTTCCGGTGCCCAGGCCAATGCCCCCATGCGCGGTGCCAATGTGAGAACAGCTGTCAATATCACCTTTGAGGAGGCTGTCTTCGGCTGCTCCAAGGAGATTGACGTGAACCTCAAGGAGGAGTGCCCGACCTGCCACGGCACAGGAGCCAAGGCGGGAACATCTCCCGAGACTTGTCCCAAGTGCCACGGCTCAGGCCGCGTTGTGACAACGCAGAACTCTATCTTCGGCACCATGCAGACGGAGACCGTCTGCCCCCAGTGCCGCGGAACAGGAAAGATCATCAGGGAGAAGTGCCCGACCTGCCACGGCACAGGCTACAAGTCCAACCGCACCAGGCTCAAGGTTGAAATTCCCGCAGGTATTGACAACGGCATGTCCATCCGGCTGCGCGACAAGGGCGAACCGGGCGTCAACGGCGGTCCCCGCGGCGATCTTCTGGTCGAAGTGCGCATTTCCAGAAGTCCTGTTTTCCAGAGAGATGGAAATGACCTCTACTCCACAGCACCCATTTCCTTCGCGACGGCGGCTCTCGGCGGCACCATCCGCATCAAGACGGTCGACGGGGAGGTCGAGTACAACGTCAAGGCGGGCACACAGACCGATACCAGAATCCGCCTGAGAGGCAAGGGCGTTCCATCTGTCCACAATAAGAATGTCCGTGGCGACCAGTATGTCAATCTTGTCGTCGACGTCCCGACCAAACTGAACCGCAAGCAGAAGGCGGCCCTCAAGGCATATGCCGAAGCTATGGGAGAAGACGAATGAAATGGAACAAATACACCATTCATACAAGTGAGGAAGCGGAGGATCCTGTCTCCGCGATTTTAGCGGAAAATGGGATCACCGGCATGGAGATTGAGGACAAAAAGCCCGTGACCGCCAGTGAAAATGGCGGCTACTTCGGGGATGTCGTCCCGGAAATGCCCGCAGATGATCACTTATCCGACATTTCCTTTTACCTTGAGGATGGACAGGATGCAGAGCCCGTCCTTACAAGTGTGAAAGCGGCTCTCGAGGATCTGAGAGCGGTTATGGATATCGGTCCGGGAACCATTTCCGAGGGATCCACGGATGAAGAAGACTGGATCAATAACTGGAAACAGTACTTCCACAGCTTCTTTATCGACGACATTTATATTGAGCCGACCTGGGAGGAAGGATCTGAGGAGGAGAAAGAGGCGGCGTCCAGAGCCTCGATGGTCCTTCACATCGATCCCGGCACGGCTTTCGGAACAGGCAAACACGAGTCCACCCAGCTGGCCATCCGTGCCCTCAGGAAGTATGTAAAAGCAGGAGATGAGATTCTCGATATCGGAACCGGAAGCGGCATTCTCGGCATTGTTGGCCTCAAGGAAGGCGCAGGCCATGTCTTTGGCACGGATCTCGACGACAACACACTGCCGGCCATCGAGGATAATCTCCGCCAGAACGGCATCCGCGAGGATCAGTTTACAAGGATCCTGGGCAATATTGCAGACGACAGGGCGACACAGGATGCTGTCGGCTATGGCAAGTACAATCTTGTCCTCGCCAACATCATCGCCGAAATCCTCGCGACGATTACGCCGGCTGTTCCGGCGACTCTGGTCGACGGGGGTATCTACATCACCTCGGGCATTCTTGAGGAGCGTGAGAGTGTTGTTCTTGAGGCAGGGAAAAAGGCGGGCTTTGATGTCCTTGAAATTAATCACATGGGAGACTGGTCATGTATCGTTTTTTCATACAGGCGCAGCAGGTAAATGACGACACCCTCACGATTACAGGCGAGGACGTCAACCATATCAAAAATGTTCTTCGCATGAAAATGGGAGAGCAGCTGGAGGCGGTCGATGAGGACCGCTTTCTTTATCTGTGCAAAATTGATTCTTTGGATGAGGAGGGAGTTCACTGCCAGATCCTCGATCGGAAGAAACCGGAGACGGAGCTTCCAAACCCTGTGACGCTCTATATGGGTCTTACGAAATCAGACAAGCCTGACTTTGTGATCCAGAAGGCTGTGGAGCTGGGGGCCGTCCGCATTGTTCCGGTCACCACCAGGCGGACGGTCGTGAAGCTGGATGCAAAAAAGGCCGCCGCCCGTCAGAAGCGGTGGCAGACCATCGCGGAGGCCGCGGCCAAGCAGTCGAAGAGGGCCGTCATCCCGGAGGTGGGGGCGATTATGCCCTTTGAAGAAGCCGTAAAAGAGGCCGCCGCGTCAGATGTCCTTCTCATCCCCTATGAGCAGGAGACGGGCATTGCCCGCACCCGCGACATCCTCCGCGGCATCAGGAGGGGCGAGAGCGTAGCTGCATTCATCGGCCCCGAGGGCGGCTTCGAGCCATCCGAAGTGGAGCTCGTCAAGTCCTGCGGAGGCAAGTCCATCACCCTGGGTCGCCGCATCCTCCGCGCCGAGACCGCCGCCGTCACCATGCTCAGCATTCTCATGTACGAGCTCGACGAGTGAGGGGACAAATGCAGGAGAGCGTCTTTGCTTCGCTTAAAACATGTCCTGATTCGTCACCCGGCCCTTTGAACCCTTAGTTGTAGCGCACTTCTATAAGGGTGAGACCCTGGGGCGGCGCGGTGGGACCGGCCTCATTGCGGTCGCGCGCCTCGAGGAGTTGGGGCATGGACTCCGGGCTGCGCTTGCCCTGGCCGACTTCTATGAGGGTGCCGACCAGAATGCGCACCATGTACTGAAGGAAGCCCTCCCCGAAAAAGTCGAGCGTGATGTCGTGGGGCGTCTCGCTGATGTGGATGCTCATGATGCTTCGGACGGTTGATTTCTTCATGCGGGGATTGCCGCAGAAGCTCTTGAAATCATGCTCGCCGCGCAGATAGAGAGCAGCCATTTTCATAGCAGCCACGTCGAGCGGCACATCGTGGTACTCGTAGACATATTTTCTGTCAAAGACATGGTAGGCTTTGTCCGTCCCGATGACATAGCGGTAGTGCTTGAGGGAGGCGTTGTAGCGGCTGTGGAAGCGGGGAGCCGCCTCTGTGACCGAGAGAACGCCGATGTCCTCGGGCAGATACTCATTCATGTAGGCAAGGATTTCCTCAGGATCCCTGGCTTCATCCAGCCGGAACTGAGCCACCTGGCCGCGCGCATGCACCCCCGCGTCCGTTCTCCCGGCCCCGTGAATATCCACATCTTCCCCGACGCATCTCGACAGCACTCCTTCAAGTTTGGCCTGGATCGTGTTGTCCGTGTCCGCCTGTTTCTGCCATCCGTTGTATCTTGTTCCATCGTACTGAACGACCATTTTATAATTCTGCATTTTCTATCCTCGTCAAATCCATTGCATTTGCATGTATTTTACCATGAAAGTGTGTTATAATGGTGCGACTATGAGCGAAATTTATTTTGATAATTCCTCGACCACTAAGCCCTCGAAGGCTGTCCTCGAAGTGGTGGAGAAGACAATGACAGAGGACTATGGCAATCCATCCTCCATGCACAAAAAAGGCATGGACGCGGAGGCCTATCTGAAGAACGCCCGCCGCGCCATCGCCGACACCCTGAAGGCGGATCCATCTGAGATCTACTTCACCTCGGGCGGCACAGAGTCCAACAACTGGGCTCTCATCGGCACGGCACTCGCCAACCAGAGGCAGGGCAGGAAGATCCTGACGACCCAGATGGAGCATCCCGCTGTCGCTGAGCCTTGCGCCTTCCTGGAGAAACTTGGCTTTGAAGTCGGAAAAATTCCCGTGGACGAGAATGGAACGCTCGACCTTGAGACACTTGAGAAAATGCTGACCGACGACGTCATTCTCGTCTCAACCATGTACGTGAACAATGAGATCGGTGCTGTCGTCCCCGTGGAAAAAGTCGCGAAAATGGTTCATTCTGCCTGCCCGCACGCCTTCTATCACGTCGACGCCATTCAGGCCTACGGCAAGTACAGGATCCGCCCCGCCAGAGTGGGAATCGATATGCTGTCCGTGAGCGGCCACAAGCTGCACGGCCCCAAGGGAACCGGATTCCTCTATGTGAAAAACGGCGTGAAGATGAACCCCCTCATCTATGGAGGCGGCCAGAACGGCGGCATGCGGTCCGGCACGGAAAATGTCCCCGGCATAGCGGGTCTCGGCATCGCTGCAAGAGAAGCCTACACGGACTTCGACGCCAAGATTGATCACCTCTATGATTTGAAGGAACACATGATAAAGGGACTTATGTCCATCGACGACGTGGTTGTCCACGGCATGCCCGGAAGAGAAGGAGCGCCCCACATCGTGAACGCGTCCTTCCTCGGCGTCGGCTCGGAAGTTCTGCTCCATACCCTGGAGTCCCACGACATCTACGTCTCCGCTGGGTCCGCCTGCTCCACTCATAAGAGATCCGGCAGCCCGACCCTGACAGCCATTCACGCGCCCCAGGAGGAAATGGCCTCCTCCGTCCGCTTCAGCTTTTGTGAGAACAACACCGTCGAGGAAGTTGACGAGACCATCAGGGTTCTCAGAGAAGAGCTGCCCCGCCTGCGCAGATACCGCGCCCACTAACGCCCCGAAAGGAAAGAACTATGTATCATACCTATCTTATTAAATACGGTGAAATCGGCATCAAGGGCAACAACCGCCACGTCTTTGAAGATGCACTTGTAAAGAGAATCAAAGAGGCGCTTACCCCGGTTGACGGAGAATTCAATATCACAAAGGAGAGAGGAAGAATCTACGTCCACTGCGAAGGCGACTGGGATCCCGACGAGACCGTGGAGGCCCTTCAGCACGTCTTTGGCATCGTCGGCATCTGCCCGGTTGAAGTCTGCCCGGCGGACAGCTACGAGAGCCTCAGGGACGGCATGCTGGCCTATGTGAAGAACGAGCATCCTGGTTCAGACGAGACCTTCAAGGTCAAGGTCCGCCGCCCCAACAAGGACTTCCCGATGAAGTCGCCGGACGTCGAGGCGGAGCTCGGCCATGACATTCTGGAGAACTTCCCGGCCATGACGGTCGATGTCCATCATCCCCAGATTCTCTTCGACGTGGAGATCAGAGACGTCGCCTATATCTACTCCAAGATCATTCCGGGTCCGGGAGGCATGCCGGTCGGAACCAACGGCCGCGCCATGCTCTGCCTGTCCGGCGGCATCGACAGCCCGGTGGCCGGCTACATGATCGCCAAGCGCGGCGTCACCATCGATGCGGTCTACTTCCATGCGCCGCCATACACTTCCGAGAGAGCCAGGCAGAAGGTCGTCGACCTGGCCCGCATCGTGTCCAGATACAGTGGACCCATCCGCCTGCATGTCGTCAACTTCACGGATATCCAACTCTACATCTATGACCAGTGCCCGCATGAAGAACTCACCATCATTATGCGCCGCTACATGATGCGGATCGCGGAACATTTTGCAAAGGAGGACAACGACCTCGGCATCATCACCGGCGAGAGCATTGGCCAGGTGGCGAGCCAGACCATGCAGTCCCTGCTCTGCACCAACGCCGTCTGCACCCTCCCGGTCTACAGACCCCTGATCGGTTTCGACAAAGAAGAGATCGTTCGCATTTCCAAGAAGATCGGCACATTCGAGACGTCCATTCTCCCCTACGAGGACTGCTGCACCATCTTCGTGGCCAAGCACCCCGTGACCCGCCCGATCCTCTCGGTCATCGAGCGCTCCGAGACCCATCTGACGGAGAAAATAGACCAGATGGTGGAGGAAGCCATCTCCACCACCGAGACCATTTTGGTTCAGTGAGGGAAACACGAAAAAAAGACTGCCGGAAAATGAACCGGCAGCCTTTTTAAGAACTCAAATTAGTCGACGATGTAGGGCTTTAAGACAGACATAACCTCTGTCAGTTTGTCGCCATCTGCATGAATGTTGAGGTCGATCGGCTTGGAGAGATCCAGGCTGAAGATACCCATGATGGACTTTGCATCGATGACATATCTTCCGGAGACGAGGTCAAAGTCGAAGTCGAAGCGGTTGATGTCGTTGACGAATGTCTTGACTTTGTCGATTGAGTTGAGAGAAACCTTAACTGTTTTCATTGGATAAAACCCTCCTGAAATGATTGTACACACATTACAGCGTTCACATGTACTCTATAGAGATAATCATAGCGTGAATTAAAAAGTAAGTCAATATTTAATTCAAAAGGAAACAAGAGCATGACGAAAAGAAAAGCAGCATTTCATACACTTGGATGCAAGGTCAACGCCTACGAGACAGAGGCTATGGCGGAGGCTCTCCTGCGTGGAGGATACGAGATCGTTCCCTTCGAGCCGGGAGCCGACGTCTATATTATCAACACATGTACGGTGACCAATATCGCGGATCGAAAGTCAAGGCAGATGCTGCATAAGGCCAAAGAGCTGAATCCGGGGGCGGCCATTGTCGCGGCGGGCTGCTATGCAGAGGACGCCAGAGAGCGGCTCATCGCCGACCCGGATGTGGATCTTGTTGTCGGCAACACGGAGAAGGCAGCCATCTGCCAGATACTCGACCGCTATTTTCTGGGAGAGAAGGCGGAAGAGCGCGTTCCCATCGCTCATTCAGCCAGCTATGACGACCTCTTTGTCACGGAGACAGACGGCAAGACCCGCGCTTATCTCAAGATTCAGGACGGCTGCAATCAGTTCTGCAGCTACTGCATGATCCCCTATGTGAGAGGGAGAGTGCGCAGCCGCAGAAAAGAAAGTATCATGGAGGAAGCGAAGCGGCTGACCGAAGCAGGTTACCGCGAGATTGTCCTGACCGGCATCCACATCAGCTCCTACGGCATTGATTTCCGTCATCCCGGGGAAAATCTGCAGACCCCTTACGCCACCGAGGCAGAGACCAATGAGGACCTTCTTAATCTCATCATGAGCCTCGATGCTCTGCCGGGTCTCGTCCGTCTGCGCCTCGGTTCCCTTGAGCCCGGCATCATGACGAGGGAATTTGTGGAGAAACTGTCCGGGATCCCGTCGATCTGTCCCCAGTTCCATCTCTCCCTGCAGAGCGGCTGCGATGACACGCTTCGCCGCATGAAGAGAAAGTACGACACAGCCTCCTACGAGAAAATAGTGACCTCTCTCCGTGAACATTTTCAGAATCCGTCCATCACAACCGACGTGATCACCGGTTTCCCCGGGGAGGATGAGAGGGAATTTGCAGAGAGCCGGGCCTTTGTGGAGAAAATCCACTTCGCCCGCACCCACATCTTCCCTTATTCTCTGCGAAACGGCACCAAAGCCGCTGCCATGCCCAACCAGAACACCAACGCCGTCAAGCACGACCGCCTGGTCATTCTGGAAAATGTCGACACAAGGGAGAGGCGCAGCTACGCGGAATCCTTTGTGGGCCGGCCCGTCGAGGTCCTCTTCGAGGAGCCCCGCCAAGTAAATGGGAAAATGTACATGATGGGCCACACCCGCGAGTACATCACAGCCTACAAATCAGACCCCGCAGACCTCTCCGGCCAGATTCAGACACGAACAGGTGTGAGGGCGCTGGACGACGGCAGCCTGATCGTAGATTAAGCTCCTATACCCCAGTCAGGAGAAATCCGAGGCGATATGAGAAAGGGCATTGATTGTTTTTTGGATAAAGTGTACAATGAAATCAAATTCAGTCGTAGGGTAAACTAAAGGTATTTGATAAGGCAGAAAGTGTATGACAAATAGTAATCTGGGAAACACGCAGTACTTCAGCGTCAAGAAGGAACCGGAGCTCTCCGTCAAAGAAGTGATCGACGTTGTGTATAACGCCATGGCGGAAAAGGGGTATAATCCGGTCAATCAGATGGTCGGCTACATCATGTCTGGAGATCCGACCTATATCACAAGCTACAGAGGAGCCCGCAGCATGATCATGAAAGTGGAGCGGGACGAGCTTGTCGAAGAGCTCTTGAAAGAATATATTCGCAACAAGTCCTGGGAAGATAAGTAATATGAGAGTCCTCGGGCTTGACTTCGGATCAAAAACCTGCGGCGTTGCTGTCAGTGACCCGCTTATGATCACGGCGCAGGGTGTGGAGATTATCAGGAGAACCAAGGAGAATCACATGCGGCAGACCTATCGCAGAATCGAGGAGCTGGCGCAGGAGTATCAGATTTCCGCTGTTGTTCTCGGATATCCACTCAACATGGATGATTCTGTCGGGGACAGGGCAAAGAAGACACTTGAGTTCAAAGGTGAACTTGAGACAAGGCTCGGGGTCCCCGTCTTTCTTTCGGATGAGAGACTGACAACCGTTGCGGCCGATGAGACCATGAGAGATGTCGGAATCCCACGCGAAGATTATAAAAAGTATGTAGACAAAATTGCAGCAATGATTATTTTACAGGACTGGTTGAACAATCATGGAAGCGATGACATTTGTGTCCGATGACGGACAAGAGCAGGAGTTTTATATTGAAGAGCAGACGCGCGTCGGTGGGACGGATTATCTTCTCGTGACGACTTCACCGGATGAAGACGCGGAAGCCCTTATTTTAAAAGATATTTCAGATGAGACCAGTGAGGAAGCAGATTACTGCGTTGTGGAAGATGAGGAAGAGCTGAAGGCCATCCTCAAAGTCTTCGAGGAAATGATGGACGACACAACCATAGAATTCTAAAGCTTTCCACGGGGATTTAGGAAAGGAGGAACTTTTTGAAAAGTAAAACAGAAACCGGCAAGCTGAAAATCATTCCGCTGGGCGGTCTTGAGGAAATCGGAATGAACATCACAGCTTTCGAGTATGGAGACAGCATCGTTGTCGTCGACTGCGGCATGGCCTTCCCCGAAGACGATATGCTTGGAATTGACTTTGTCATTCCGGATATCACTTACCTGCAGGAGAATTACAGCAGGGTGAAGGGGTTCGTGATCACCCACGGCCACGAGGATCACATCGGCGCAATTCCCTATGTCTTCCAGAAGATTAATGTGCCGATCTATGCGACAAGGCTGACAATGGCTCTCATTGACAAGAAACTGGAAGAGCACAACATGCTGAGGTCAGTCAAGAGAAAGGTGGTCCGCTTTGGCCAGTCCATTAATCTCGGCGATTTCAGAGTGGAATTTATCAAGACCAACCACAGTATACAGGATGCGGCGGCCATTGCCATTTACTCACCGGCGGGCACCGTCATTCATACAGGCGACTTCAAGGTTGATTACACGCCGGTCTACGGTGACCCGATCGACCTGCAGAGATTCGCGGAGATCGGCAGGAAGGGCGTTCTGGCGCTTTTGTGCGACAGCACCAATGCGGAACGGCCCGGGTATACCATGTCGGAGAAGACAGTAGGGGCAACGCTCAACCGCATTTTCTCCGAGCATCAGAAGCAGAGGCTCATTATTGCAACCTTTGCTTCCAATGTAGACCGTGTTCAGCAGATCATCAACTGCGCCAAAAAATTCAACAGGAAGGTTGTCCTTGAAGGACGTTCCATGGTGAATGTCATCGGTACGGCTGTGGAGTTGGGCTATGTCGACGCAGGGGATACCCTGATTTCCCTTGATGATCTGAAAAATTACCCCCAGGAGCGTATCGTCCTTGTGACGACAGGAAGCCAGGGGGAATCCATGGCAGCCCTGAGCCGCATGGCAGCCAATATTCACAAGAAGATCAAGATCATGCCGGGTGACTGCATTGTCTTTTCCTCTCACCCCATTCCGGGCAATGAGAAAGCGGTCTCCAATGTCATTAACGAGCTGTCCGAGATTGGTGCGGATGTCGTCTTTGATGATGTCCATGTCTCCGGCCATGCCTGCCAGGAGGATATAAAGCTCATTTACTCCCTGGTTCGTCCCCGCTATGCAATCCCGGTTCACGGCGAGAGAAGACATCTGCAGGCTCAGGCAAAGCTCGCCGAGTCGCTGGGCATCGATAAGGAAAATATCTGGCTCCTCCACTCGGGAGACGTCCTGGAGCTTGATCATGAGTCCGCCAGAATCATCGGCAAAGTGCAGACCGGAAATATTCTCGTCGACGGTCTTGGCGTGGGCGATGTTGGAAATATCGTCATCCGCGACAGGCAGCGTCTGGCGGAGGATGGCATCATCATAGTCGTCCTCACATTGGAGCAGCACAGTAATCGACTCCTGTCCGGTCCGGATCTTGTATCGCGTGGTTTCGTCTACGTACGCGAGTCTGAGGATCTGATGGATGAAGCGAGCCGTACCGTGGAGGAAGCTGTGTGGAAATGTCTGGATCATAACATTACGGACTGGTCAAAAATCAAGTCGGAGATCAAGGCGGCCCTGAGCGACTTCGTCTGGAAGAGAACCCAGAGGCGTCCGATGATTCTTCCGATCATCATGGAAGCGGAGATTTAATGGAAAAAGGACTAGAAACTGCAACTCTTAATCTGGTGCGTGCGATCGGCCAGAGTGAAGTGTACAAACAGTATGAGGCATGTGCAAAGAATCTCGATCAATTTCCGGGAGTTCTGGAGAAAATTGCTGAATTTCGCCGGGCTACCATTGCTCAGTATCACAACCCGGACAACAGCGACCTTCTGGGCAGCTCGGACAAGATCCTCGAGGATTATTCCGAGATCCAGAAGATTCCTGAAGTGAATGCATTTTTGGAGGCGGAGGACGCACTGGTTCGCGCCCTCCAGCAGATTAATTCTCAGATTGCCGGTGCTGTCGATATGAAGGTGCCTAATCTGTAGACAAGAGGAGGGTGTATCTTTTCGTGAGTAAGAAAGCAAGCGGCTATAAGTCGGCGGTCTCAGGGATCAGTCATGTCGTCAGGGCACTGGTCTATGTTCTTGTGTTCGTCACACTGATCTTTCTGGGAAGGACGGCCTACGTTTATGGTTATGCACTCTTTAATGAGCAGGCCATGGAGAGCTCTCCGGGAGAAGATGTGACAGTAGAGATACCGGAGGGAGCGTCTGTCAAGGAGATCGCTGCGATTCTCAGAGAAAATGGCCTCATTGAGAGCGAGAACCTCTTTGAGATGCAGGAGCGTTTTTCTGCGTATCATGGGAAAATGAAGTCCGGCAGTTATCAGCTGAACACGTCGGAGACGCCTACGCAGATTATGGCCATTCTGTCCGGAGATACACCCGAATCCTGATGGAGAAGTAACTATTCGGGACACCGACGAATGAGTGATTGAAAAGCACTTCCGAAGCGGACCTTTGAGGGGTGGCCGCGGAGGAAGTGCGTTTCAATCACTCACAACCATCGGCCTCCTGAATCGTTCCATGGAGAAAATGAAAAGTGATCGATGAGGAACGCATGAAGATCTTTCAGGACGCCTTTGAAGAAGGCGTGTCGGGAGATCTGGCCGCTCTGGAGAAGAGATGCAGGGCGGAGGACGTCCCGGTCATCCGAAGACCCACGCAGAGCCTTCTGCGGGTCATACTTGCTGCACGAAGACCGACAGCTGTTCTTGAGATTGGAACAGCTATCGGCTTTTCTTCTGTCTTTATGTGCACCTATTCGGATGCGTCCGTGACGACGATTGAGAACTATGCAAAGCGCATCCCCGAGGCCAGGAGGACTATTGCGGCCTTCCACATGGAGGATAGAATTCACCTGCTTGAGGGGGACGCCCAGAAGATCCTGCCGTCCCTGACAGGACCCTACGATATGATTTTTATGGACGCCGCCAAAGGCCAGTATCCTGTCTTTTATAAGGATGTCAAGAGGCTTCTCGTCCCTCATGGAATTCTTGTGACGGATAATATCCTGCAGGAGGGGGAGATCCTGGATTCACGCTACATGGTGGAGAGGCGCAATCGCACCATTCACAGGCGCATGCGGGAGTATCTCCACATGCTCATGAGCGATGAGGACATGGTTACAACCATTCTGCCTGTCGGCGACGGCCTCAGCCTGTCTGTAAAGAAATGAGAGAAGGGGGACAGGCCCCTGAACCTATCCATATAGGAGATGAAATAAGATGAGACATCCAGAACTGTTACTGCCGGCGGGCAGCCTGCCGGTATTAAAGACGGCTGTGCTCTACGGAGCAGACGCGGTCTATATTGGAGGAGAGACATTTTCTCTGCGCGCCAAGGCGAAAAATTTCACACAGGAGGAAATGCGGCAGGGCATAGACTTTGCCCATGAACACGGAGCCCGGGTCTATGTCACGGCCAATATTTTCGCCCATGAGGCAGATCTCGCTGACGCGCGCAGGTATTTTGAGGAAATGAAGACGATGCGGCCGGACGCTCTTCTGGTTGCCGACCCCGGCATGTTTTCCCTTGCGCGGAAGATATGCCCCGAAATTCCGCTTCACATCAGCACTCAGGCCAACACGACGAATGCAGAGAGCATGACATTCTGGCATGATCTGGGCGCTACAAGAATTGTCACGGCCAGGGAGCTCTCTCTGCAGGAGATCCGTCAGATCAGAGAAGAGATTCCGCCAGATCTGGAGATCGAGTGTTTTGTCCACGGCGCCATGTGTATCTCTTATTCCGGCCGCTGTCTTCTCAGCAATTACTTTACCGGCCGTGATGCCAACCGCGGTGCCTGCACACATCCCTGCCGGTGGAAGTATGCGGTTGTGGAGGAGACGCGCCCGGGCGAGTACATGCCCATTGTAGAAAATGAGAGGGGCACGTATGTCTTCAACTCAAGGGATCTCTCTATGATCGATCACCTGCCTGATCTCTATGATGCCGGAATCGACAGCTTTAAGGTGGAGGGCCGCATGAAGACGGCTCTCTATGTGGCGACGGCTGCCCGGACATATAGCATGGCTATGCGCGACTATGAGAAGGATCCCTCCCTCTACGCCGCCCATCTGGATCACTATCGGGAACAGATCTCCGAAGGGACTTACCGGAGGTTTACAACCGGCTTCTTCTACGGAAAGCCCGGCGCTGATGCTCTTGTCTACGACAGCAATACGTATCTGCATACCTACACCTTCCTCGGTCTCTCTGAGGGTATGGACGCAAGGGAGTACTGTCTCCTTCATCAGAAGAATAAGTTCTCCGTCGGTGAGACGATTGAGATCATGAAGCCTGACGGCCGAAATATCGCCGTCGAGGTCAGAGGAATCTATGACGCCGATGGAATTTCCCGGCCCAGCGCACCTCATCCCGGCCAGGAGCTTCATGTTGACCTGGGCGGCGAAGAAGTGCTGCCCTTTGATGTGCTGCGCCGAAAAGAAGAAACGGAGAACCGGTAACGCCACCCCTTCCCGGATGGTTTACGGTTGTTCCTTTCTGCGGTAAGTACCGAAGCCGATTTCCTCGAGGTAACCTGCGCATAGCAGCTCTGTGATGCAGGAGGCGACGACTGCGATGGGACAGGAACATCTGGCCAGGAGATCGTCCGCTGTGAAGAAGTCGGTTTCGGGGACGCGGTAGAAGAGGGCGCGGGCTTCGTCGGAGAGGAGGGGGTCCTGGGCGATCTTTTCAGAGAGTGCCCGCTTTGCTCCCTCTTTCTTCTGATCCAGGGTCTTAAGGGAGGGAACCTGACCGCGGGAGAGCAGTTCTTCAATGACGGCGTCGGCGGACCAGGCGATGCCGGCACCCTGGGCGATGAGGTAGTTGCAGCCGTCCGAGAGCTGGTCGCCGACCCGGCCGGGAACGGCAAAGACAGTTTTTCCCTGCTCGAGGGCGAAGTCTGCTGTGATGAGAGAGCCTGATTTGGAGCGGGCTTCGATGACCAGAACAAGGTCGGAAAGAGCGCTGATGATGCGGTTTCTTAAGGGGAAGTTGCGCCGGAGAGGAGCCGTCCCCGGCGGCAGCTCTGAGATGACGCCTCCCTTTTTCTGGATCTTCTCGTAGAGGGTGCGGTGGCCCTCGGGATAGCAGACATCGACGCCTGATCCAAGGACAGCAAATGTCTTCCCGCCTCCGGCCAGAGCTCCTTCCTGAGAGTAACCGTCAATGCCGACAGCCATACCGCTGATGACCTGAATGCCACAGCGTGCGAATGCGGTGCCGAACTCGCGTGCGATCTTCTGCCCGTAGCCGTCACAGGCTCTCGCTCCAACCATTCCGATGGTTGGCACGTGTTCCGCCGGCAGCTCGCCGATCACAAACAGCTCATCGGGCATTTGGGGCAGCATTTTCATGCGCCCCGGGTAGGAGTCGTCGTCTCTTTTGATGTTGCGAATTGTGACATTTTCCATATAGATACCTCCTCATTCATTAACTTAACTGAATTGGCTGATCGCTTCCGGTGTCCTGTAGAGGAAGGCCTCCGTCAGGTGTTTCTTCTCGATGACTTCGCTTCCGTCCAGATCCGCGATGGTCCTTGCGACGCGGATGATCTTGTGGCAGGCTCTGGCACTCATATTCGAACTGTCGAATGTGCGCTCGAGGAAGAGGGAGGCCTCCGCGGTCATCGGACAATAGCGGCCGATGTCCGGCGCCGGAATCTCAGAGTTGAAATGAATCTTTGTCCCCTCAAAGCGGGCAAGCTCGATTTTTCTGGCTTCCTCGGACCAGGCGCGGATGTCCTTAGAGCTGAGTTCGTCGGCCGCAGGAGACTGCAGGTCCTCAAAAGAGACCGGAGGGCATTCCACTCTCAGGTCGATGCGGTCGAGCAGAGGCTTTGAGAGCCGACTCTGGTACTTTCGGATCTCAAATTCCGTGCATTGGCAGCGGGCGCGGTCGGGGAAGAAGCCGCAGGGGCAGGGATTCATTGCGGCGAGGAGCAGAAAACTGGCCGGGAAGTGAAAAGATCCGGTGACCCGGGAGATGATAATCTGGCGGTCCTCCAGGGGCTGACGAAGCGTCTCGAGGCAGGTGCGGGAGAATTCCGGCAGCTCGTCGAGAAAGAGGACGCCGCGGTGGGCGAGAGAAATTTCGCCGGGAACAGGGATCTTGCCGCCTCCGACGAGGGCCTGGGGAGATATGGTGTGATGGGGATGGCGAAAAGGGCGCGTCCCGATGACCGGGTGATCCGGATCGAGCAGACCTGCAATGCTGTAGATGCGGGAGATCTCAAGGCTTTCCTCGCCCGTCAGGGAAGGGAGAATTGTCGGAATGCGGCTGGCCAGCATGGACTTGCCGGATCCCGGCGGGCCGACAAGGAGAAGGTTGTGAAAGCCCGTGACTGCGATGAGGGCAGCCCGCTTGGCGGAGGACTGCCCCCGTATGTCGCGGAAGTCAACTCCGTAGGAGTTGAGTACCTGCCTGGGCGTCTCCATGTCATTGGAAGATGGAATGACATCGTCTGCCAGAAAATCGATCGCTTCCCGCAGTGTGGAGAAGCCCATGACGCGGAGTCCCTCAACGGATCGTGCTTCGGCCAGATTGTCTCTGGGAACGAGGAGCAGGCGAACCCCTGTCTCTTTGGCTTTCATGGCGATGGGGAGAACCCCCCGGATTCTGTTCAGCATGCCGCTGAGACTCAGCTCACCGACAGCCATGACGCCGTCGAGACAGCCCCTGGGCAGGCGCGATGTTGCGAGAAGGACGGCCAGTGCGATCGGAAAATCAAAGCCGGTTCCGCTCTTTTGCACATCTGCCGGTGCAATGTTGACTGTGATCCGCAAAGGACGCGGTGTCGTCAGGTGAAGATTGCGGAAGGCAGCCCGGATGCGGTCCTGTGATTCCCTTACTGCGGTTCCCAGGGAGCCGACCATGATGAACTGGGGGAGACCCTCATTTGCATCAGCCTCCACGCAGACCGGGATAATTTCCATGCCCAGAATCTGGGCGGACAGACAAGTAGCATACATTTTACATCACCTCATTTCTGTTATAAAAGTGTCTGCCTCTATTATTCCGAAAACGAAAATGGATTTGACAGAGGAAATTTGCATCTTGCCATAAAAATTTTTTTGATGTATAGTGCATACACGAGTGCCCGGCTATCGTTGGCCGGGTCAGCAGTACGTGCTGGTATAATCCTTAAGGAGGATCGACATGGCAAAAAAACTGGTGATTGTTGAGTCACCTGCAAAGATGAAGACAATTAAAAAATTCCTGGGCTCCAGATACGAGGTCGTTGCTTCCATGGGCCACGTCAGGGATCTGCCCAAGAGCCAGCTGGGCATAGATGTTGAAAATGATTTTGAACCCAAATATATTACGATCCGCGGCAAAGGAGAGTTGCTGGCCAAATTGCGAAAGGCGGCGAAAAATGCGGACCATGTTTATCTTGCAACCGACCCTGACCGCGAGGGAGAGGCCATTTCCTGGCATCTGGTCGCAGCTCTGCGGCTCGATGAATCGAAGATGAGCCGCATCACCTTCAATGAGATCACGGAGAGCGCTGTTAAGGCCTCTCTCAAAGAGCCGCGCGACATCGACATGAATCTTGTCGACGCCCAGCAGGCAAGGCGCGTCATGGACCGTCTGGTCGGTTATGAGATCAGCCCCGTCCTCTGGAAAAAGGTGAAGCGCGGCCTGTCTGCGGGCCGCGTGCAGTCCGTCGCCCTTCGCATCATCGCTGACCGCGAGAAGGAGATCTCTGACTTTATCCCTCAGGAGTACTGGACGCTCGATGCGGACTTCAATGTTCCGGGTCAGAAGAAGCCTCTGACAGCCAGGTTCTATGGAACAAGAGATGAGAAGATGGAGCTCAGGAGCCAGGCGGACGCAGAGCGGATCATGAAAGAGATCGAGGGACAGAATGCCGAGATCTATGAAGTGAGAAAAAGCTCAAGAACCCGGAAGCCGCCGCTTCCCTTCACGACATCCACTCTGCAGCAGGAAGCCTCCAAGGCGCTGGGTTTTTCCACGTCAAAGACCATGAGGATCGCCCAGCAGCTCTACGAGGGAGTTGACGTCAAGGGAGAGGGCAGCGTCGGTCTCATCACCTATCTGCGTACAGATTCCACCCGTATTGCCCAGGTTGCTGACCAGGCGGCCCTGGCTTATATTAAAGAAGCTTATGGAGAGGAGTACACGGGACATCCCTCTGAAGCAAATGTCAATAAGAACGCACAGGATGCCCACGAGGCGATCCGCCCGACAGACATCACGAGAACGCCGACAAGAATGAAGGAGGATCTGACCCGCGATCAGTTCCGCCTCTATCAGCTCATCTGGAAGAGATTTACAGCCAGCCGCATGACGCCGGCCGTTTTTGATACCATGTCGGTGCGCATCAGGGCTGGAGAGTATCTCTTCACGGTGGCGACATCCCGCATGAAGTTTGCCGGCTTCATGAATGTCTACACTTCAAGCGATGACGAGAAGACGAACGGCAGCCTTCTGGGAGGATCGCTCGAGACCGGTACCACAGTGACAATGACGGGCCTTGATCCGGAGCAGCATTTTACGCAGCCGCCGGCCCACTACACCGAAGCCTCTCTTGTCCATACGCTGGAGGAGCTGGGGATCGGGCGGCCAAGTACATACGCACCGACGATTTCCACGATTCTGGCGCGCCACTATATCACCAAGGAGAAAAAGAATCTCTTTATCACGGAGCTCGGGGAAGTTGTCAATGACATTATGGTCAAGGCATTTCCACAGATTGTGGACGAGAGATTCACAGCCAACATGGAGACCCTGCTCGACGGAGTTGCCGACGGCAAGATCAAGTGGAAGACGGTCATCGAGAATTTTTATCCCGATCTTGAGGCGGAGGTGCAGAAGGCCAATGAGGAGCTGGAGCACGTGACCATTGAGGACGAGGTGACGGATGTCATCTGCGAGAACTGCGGCCGCCACATGGTCGTCAAATATGGCCCTCATGGCAAGTTTCTGGCCTGCCCGGGTTTCCCGGACTGCCGCAACACCAAGCCCTATTACGAGAAGACCGGCATTCGCTGCCCCTTATGCGGAGGCGAGGTCGTTCTCAAGCGCACCCGCAAGGGCCGCCGCTATTTCGGCTGCATCAATAATCCGGACTGCTCCTTCATGTCCTGGTCCAAACCGGTCGACGCGAAGTGCCCCAAGTGCGGCAGTTACATGGTTGAGAAGGGCAAGAAGATCGTCTGCTCCAACGAAAACTGCGGCTACAGCGAAAGCGTCTGAACTTTTTGATAAATTCGAATAATTCAAATGTTCGTATTGATCTTTCTTGCAAATCATGCTATTTTAAGGAAAGAAGAAAAGCTCGGCATAGCTTATGAAAGGAGATCGATCAAAATGAGCGTACAGTTGCTGGATAAAACCAGAAAAATCAATAAACTGCTTCACAATACCAGTACAACCAAGGTGGTCTTCAACGATATCTGCGATGTTCTGGTTGAGACACTTGAATCCAATATTCTTGTCATCAGCCGCAAGGGCAAGGTCCTCGGCGTGGGCAATTGCGAGGAGATACCGAAAATCACGCAGATGATCGTGAGTGAATTGGGAGGCTTCGTGGATCCCCTGCTCAATGAGAGATTCCTCGGCGTTCTCTCGACCAAAGAGAATGTCAACCTGATGACTCTGGGCTTCACGGCACCGGAGCTGGCTGAATATACAGCAATCATCAACCCGATCGAAATTGCAGGCGAAAGGCTTGGAACTGTCTTCTCCTATCGCCGGCAGAAGCCGTATGACATCGAGGACATCATCGTCAGCGAGTATGGCACGACCGTTGTCGGTCTGGAAATGATGCGTTCTGTCGATGAGGAAAATGCCGAGGAAGCCAGAAAGAGGGCAGTCGTCAAGTCCGCCTTCTCCACCCTGTCTTTCTCTGAGCTTGAGGCAATCATCCACATCTTTGACGAGCTTCAGGGAAATGAGGGAATTCTGGTCGCCAGCAAGATCGCTGACCGCGTCGGCATCACTCGTTCCGTCATCGTCAATGCTCTCCGCAAGTTTGAGAGCGCAGGCGTCATCGAATCCCGCTCTTCCGGTATGAAGGGAACTTACATCAAGGTTCTCAATGACTACATTTTCGAGGAACTGGAAGATATCAAGACGCACCGCCAGAAGAAACAGTAACTGTTGCGAACTGCAGCTCAGGCTGCAGTTCTTTTTTTATTTTCAAAAAGATGTTGACAAGGGGTGTGCCACGGAGTATATTACTCAATAGATGTTAGCACTCCAAGTAAATGAGTGCTACTAATCCAATAAGCATTTGATTTTTATAAAGGAGGCATATCTTTATGAAATTAGTACCGTTAAGTGACAGGGTCGTATTAAAACAGCTTGAGGCAGAGGACAAGACAGCTTCAGGAATCATTCTTCCGGATCAGGCGAAGGAGAAGCCGCAGCAGGCAGAAGTCATCGCTGTAGGCCCGGGCGGAGTGGTTGATGGCAAGGAAGTCAAGATGACGGTAGAAGTTGGCCAGAAGGTTATTTACTCCAAGTATGCGGGAACAGAAGTCAAGCTCGGCGAGGACAAGTACACGATCGTCAAGCAGAGCGACATTCTTGCTGTTGTTGAGGACTGATAGATATTCAATTTGATCATATTTTCATAGAGAGGTTATAGAAATGGCAAAGGATATTAAGTTTGGTGTAGACGCCAGAGAGTCTCTGGCAGCTGGTGTTGATAAGCTTGCAGACGTTGTCCGCGTGACGCTTGGACCGAAAGGAAGAAATGTTGTTCTTGAGAAATCCTATGGCGCTCCGACCATCACAAATGATGGTGTCACAATCGCCAAGGAGATCGAGCTCGAAGATGGCTTTGAGAACATGGGCGCACAGCTCATGAAGGAAGTTGCCTCCAAGACAAACGATGTCGCCGGTGATGGTACAACAACAGCGACCGTTCTTGCTCAGGCTATGGTTCACGAGGGCATGAAGAACCTTGCGGCAGGTGCTAACCCCATCATCCTTCAGAAAGGTATGCAGAAGGCTACAGATGCAGCTGTCGACGCACTCAAAGAGATGAGCAAGCCGGTTGACAGCAAGAAACAGATCGCACGTGTTGCAGCTGTATCTTCAGGAAGCGATGAAGTCGGCGATATGATCGCAGATGCAATGGAGAAGGTTCACAAGGACGGCGTCATCACCATCGAGGAATCCAAGACCATGCAGACAGAGCTTGACGTCGTTGAAGGTATGGAATTCGATCGCGGCTATATTTCCGCTTATATGTGCACGGATACAGAGAAGATGGAAGCACGTCTCGACAACCCGTACATCCTTATTGTCAATAAGAAGATCTCCAATATTCAGGATCTCCTCCCGCTCCTTGAGCAGATTGTAAAGACAGGTTCTCAGCTTCTTATTATTGCTGAGGATGTCGAGGGCGAGGCACTCACAACCCTGATTGTCAACAAGCTCCGCGGAACCTTTAACGTCGTTGCTGTCAAGGCTCCGGGGTATGGCGACAGAAGAAAGGATATGCTCGAGGATATCGCAATCCTTACAGGCGGCATGGTTGTCACTGATGAGCTGGGCATCGATCTCAAGGACGTCACGATTGATCAGCTCGGCCGCGCTAAGTCCGTCAAGGTCACTAAGGAGAACACAACCATCGTCGACGGCGAGGGCGACTCTACTGCAATCGCCGACAGAATTGCTCAGCTCAAGGCTCAGATCGCAGAGACCAAGTCTGATTTCGACAAAGAGAAGCTTCAGGAGAGGCTTGCAAAGCTGTCCGGTGGCGTCGCAGTTGTCCGCGTCGGCGCTCCGACAGAGACAGAGATGAAGGACAAGAAGTACCGCATGGAGGATGCCCTTAACGCTACACGGGCTGCTGTCGAGGAAGGCATCGTCGCAGGTGGCGGCTCTTCTTATATCCATGTAGCAAAGAAGCTTGATTCTCTTGTTGACTCCCTTGAGGGCGATGAGAAGACAGGTGCCAAGATTGTCCAGAAGGCTCTTGAGGCTCCGCTCTACAGAATCGCCGTCAATGCAGGCCAGGAAGGCGCTGTTATTGTCAACAATGTGAAGAATCAGGGTGAGGGCGAAGGTTACAACGCACTCAACGATACATATGTAAACATGATCGATGCAGGTATCCTTGATCCCGTCAAGGTTTCCAGATCTGCTCTTCAGAATGCAACCTCCATTGTCGGCACCCTGCTCACAACAGAGTCCGCTGTCTCCATCATCAAGGAGAAGGAACCGGCTGCAGCTGCAGGTGCAGGCGCAGGTGCCGGCATGGGGATGATGTAATCTCCCATCATTTAAGGTACATACAGAGCTGTCGTGCAAATCACGGCAGCTCTTTTCATACTATCTTGAGTAGACGCGCCTGAAATTTTGTGTTATTATCGTAACCAATATCGAACTCATACTTTTTTATCAAGGGAAATATACAATGGGAGACGTATTTACAGAGCTGGTAGTTACCAGGAAACCGGGAGCGAAGGAAAAAGGGCAGAAGGCTGGTCTTATTGGACTGACCATACTTGCAGCATTTGCAGTCCTTATTCATCCACTCTTTTTGCTTGCGCTCGCTGCTCTTATTATCGTGGATTATATCCTTTTTCCGAGGTTCAATGAGGAACTTGAGTATTCCTACGTCAACGGCAGCCTGGATATCGCTGCGATTTACTCCAAATCCAGCCGCAAGGAACTGGCTTCCATCAACCTGGGAGAGGCAGAGTGTATTGCTCCTGTAACTTCGCACCATCTGGATGGTTACGGAATCACCTATAAGACGGTGGATTACTCCGCGGGCGACCCGGAGGAGCCTGCCTATGCCGCGATCATGGGTGGGCAGGAGAGCCGCAAGGTTCTTCTCCAGCTCGATGAAAAGATGCTGAATGATCTCAGATACAGAGCGCCTGGTAAGGTGTTTACAGACTGAGGTATTCATAGATAAGATTCATGTCAATCTACTATAAAGGAGGATAAGATGGCAACCTATATCAATGAGCCTTCCCACACATTTAATGAGTACTTACTGATCCCGGGATATTCTTCAAGTGAATGCACGCCGGCGAATGTCACGCTCAAGACTCCGCTGACCAAATTCAAAAAAGGAGAGAAGCCGCAGATCGAGTTATCTATTCCCATGGTGTCTGCGATCATGCAGTCCGTGTCTGGTGACAGGCTTGCCATCGCCCTGGCAAAAGCAGGCGGTGTTTCTTTTATCTATGGTTCTCAGTCGATTGAGAGCGAAGCTGCTATGGTCGCCAGAGTCAAGGCATACAAGTCAGGTTTCGTTCCCAGTGATTCCAATATCAAGCCGGACGCAACGCTTCTTGACATCCTTGCTCTCAAGGAAGCGACTGGCCATTCCACTGTCGCCGTGACGGACGATGGCACGGCACAGGGCAGGCTGCTGGGCATTGTGACCAGCCGTGATTACCGCGTCAGCCGTATGGAGAAGACACAGAAGGTCAGTACCTTCATGACTCCGATCGAAAAGGTCATCTGCGCCAAGGTTGGTACTTCTCTCAAGGAGGCCAATGATATCATCTGGGAGAAGAAGCTGAATGCTCTGCCGATCATCAAAGAGGATGGAAGCCTTGATTCTTTCGTCTTCCGCAAGGATTATTCCGAGCACAAGGCAAATCCGAACGAGATGCTTGATTCCAGGAAGAGATATATTGTTGGCGCCGGCATCAACACGAGAGACTATGCTGAGAGAGTTCCGGCCCTCATTGAGGCGGGGGCAGATGTCCTCTGCATCGATTCCTCCGAGGGATTTTCTGATTGGCAGAAGTTCACACTCAAGTGGATCCGCGACAATTATGGCGATTCTGTCAAGGTTGGCGCCGGAAATGTTGTCGACCGCGATGGCTTCCGCTTCCTCGCTGAGTGCGGCGCTGATTTCATCAAGGTTGGCATCGGCGGAGGTTCCATCTGCATCACTCGTGAGACCAAGGGTATCGGCCGTGGCCAGGCCACAGCTCTCATTGAGGTCTGCAAGGCCCGCGACGAATGGTTTGAGGAGACTGGAGAGTATATCCCGATCTGCTCCGACGGCGGCATTGTCTATGACCACCACATCACGCTCGCTCTTGCCATGGGTGCTGATTTCGTCATGCTGGGCAGATACTTTGCAAGATTCGACGAGTCTCCGACAGAGAAGCTGCTTGTAGGCGGCACATATGTCAAGGAGTACTGGGGCGAGGGATCCAACCGCGCCAGAAACTGGCAGCGCTATGATCTCGGCGGCGACAAGAAGCTGACATTTGAGGAGGGAGTTGACTCCTACGTTCCCTATGCTGGTCCGCTCTCCGAGAATGTGGAGAAGACGACACTCAAGATAAAATCAACTATGTGTAACTGCGGCGCTCTTTCTATCCCGGAGCTGCAGCAGAAGGCCAAGCTGACGCTTGTTTCTGCCACCTCCATCGTCGAGGGCGGCGCTCATGATGTCATCCGCAGAGAGAAAACAACAACAGAGAATCATTGATATTTTCACAGCTGCTGCCTGCATTTGCGTTTGAAAATGCTTTGAAAATTGTTTACGATAGAGAAGACTTGAACATCTTAAGGAGTGAAGAGCGATGCTTAGAATAAGTTTAAAAGCAGCTCGAGTAAATGCAGAGCTGACACAGGATGAGGTAGCCCGCATCATGCATAAGACCAAGCAGACAATCGTTAACTGGGAGAGTGGAGCAACAGATATTAAATATAATGATCTGATCGCACTCTGCGAGCTGTATCATATGCCGCTTGAATATATCAAGATGCCGGAAAAAAAGAAACAGAAGAAGATGTAATAAGGAGAAGAAGATGCAGAAGCAAAACCTTGAGGATCTGCTGCGTGGAAATACATATCCGGGCCGCGGTATTGTCATAGGAAGAACTCTCGACGGAACGAAAGCGGCGATCGCCTATTTTATCATGGGAAGAAGCGCTAATTCCAGAAACAGAGTCTTTGTAGAGGACGGAGAGGGAATCAGAACGCAGGCGTTCGATCCGTCCAAGATGGAGGACCCCAGTCTCATTATATACTCCCCGGTGCGTGTCCTCGGATCAAAGACGATTGTCACAAACGGCGATCAGACAGATACAGTCTTTGACGGCCTTAAGAACCAGCTCACATTTGAGCAGTCTTTAAGATCTAGAACGTATGAGCCGGACGGACCAAACTACACGCCCCGCATTTCCGGTGTTGTTCAGGTTGAGGAAGGCAAGTACAACTACGCCATGTCTATTTTAAAGAGCGCGGATGGCAATCCGGATGCTGTTCATAGATATACATACACGTACGCTCCTGCAATTGCGGGAGAGGGCCATTTTATAAGCACCTATATGCACGATGGCAGCCCCCTGCCCAGCTTTGAGGGAGAGCCGATTCGTGTGGCGATCGGAAATGACCAGGAGGAGTTCACAAAGAATATCTGGGAGGCGCTGAATGAGGACAATAAGGTCTCTCTCTTCACGCGTTTCATTTCTCTTAAAGATGGAAGTTATACGTCTCAGATCGTCAATAAGAATGTGTGACGGATAAAGGAGCAAGAATGAACGAGTATACTTTAAAGTATGGATGCAACCCCAATCAGAAACCGGCCAGAATTTTTATGGAGGACGGTTCGGATCTCCCTGTCAAAGTGATCAATGGAAGAGCGGGATATATTAACTTTATGGATGCCTTAAACGGCTGGCAGCTTGTGAGCCAGCTCAAGGAGGCAACCGGACTTCCGGCGGCGGCTTCCTTTAAGCATGTTTCTCCGGCCGGCGCAGCTGTCGGCGTACCTCTCACAGAGGTTCAGAAGAAGATCTATTTTGTCGACGATATGGGAGATCTCTCCCCACTTGCCTGCGCTTATATCCGGGCCAGAGGCGCGGATCGCATGAGCTCTTTCGGCGATTTTATTTCTCTGTCTGATGTCTGCGACAAGGACACGGCGTCTGTGATCAAGCGCGAGGTCTCCGACGGTGTCATTGCTCCGGGCTACACGGACGAGGCGATAGAGATCCTTAAGCAGAAAAAAAAGGGCAACTACACAATGATCGAGGTCGATCCCTCTTATCAGCCCAAAGCTCTTGAGCACCGCGATATCTTCGGTATCACTTTCGAACAGGGCAGAAATGACTACAAGATCGATGCATCGCTTCTTACAAATATTGTGACGAAAAACAAGAATCTGCCGGAGGAAGCGAAGAGAGATCTTGTTATCTCCCTTATCACGCTCAAGTATACTCAGTCCAATTCGGTCTGTTATGTCAGCCATGGCCAGACCATCGGCGTCGGCGCCGGGCAGCAGTCCCGTGTCCACTGCGTGCGTCTTGCAGGGGACAAGGCTGATAACTGGCTGCTTCGTCAGAACCCCAGAGTTCTTGAGCTTCCGTTTGTGGACGGCATCCACAGGGCCGACAGGGATAATGCAATTGATGTCTACATCGGCCGCAACAGCGAGGACGTTCTCCGTGATGGCGAGTGGCAGAGAGTCTTCAAGGTGAAGCCGGATGTCTTCACTGCGGAGGAGAAGCGCGCATGGCTTGACCAGCAGAGCGGTGTCTCCCTGGGTTCGGACGCTTTCTTCCCCTTCTCCGACAACATCGAGCGCGCCAGGAAGTCCGGCGTCACCTATGTGGCGGAGCCGGGCGGCTCCATTCGCGACGACGCTGTGATCGACTGCTGCGACGCCTACAATATGGTCATGGCCTTCACGGGCATGAGACTATTCCATCACTGATCGTAACTGTTCAGGACGGGCTCTTTGTGGAGAGAAAAACATGTCCTCAGCGGCGAATTGTCCTTGCGAGCGACCCTTCGTCATCGATCAGGCCTTCTTTTGAGCCGAGGAAGGCGCTGAACGTCCAGTGGACGTTC
>OMTP01000271.1 GCA_900313955.1 uncultured Lachnospiraceae bacterium
CGAGGAGGACATGTTTTTCTCGAAGCAAAAGTGCCCTCCTGAACAGTTACAATCTATCTAACTTCAAGAAAGCCTCACTGGATCTCCAGAAGGATCGGGGCGTGGTCCTGACGAGCTCCGGAGTCGAGCATCTCGGAGCGGATCACGCGGTCTTTGATGCGGTCGGAGACGAGGAAATAGTCGATTCTCCATCCGGAGTTGTTGATCTTGCTTGTTCTTATGCGCTGAGCCCACCAGGAGTAGACGCCTCTGACGTCGCCGTGGACATAGCGGAAGGTATCCGTGAAGCCTTTAGAGAGCAGGTTGGTAAAGCCCTCCCTCTCCTCATCAGTGAAACCTGCCGACTGGTGGTTATTCTCGGGATGGGCCAGATCGATCTCCTCGTGGGCCACGTTATAGTCGCCGCAGGAGATGACAGGCTTCGTCAGATCCAGGCCCGCCAGATACTCTGCGTACTTCTCATCCCACACCTGACGGTCGGAAAGGCGCTTGAGGCCATCGCCGGCATTTGGAGTGTAGACAAGATTAAAGTAGAAGTCCGGCAGCTCGAGGGTGATCATCCGGCCCTCGGCGTCCATGGTCGTCGGCGCCCCGATCTCCGGGTAATCCGCTTTCACATCCATTCCCTTCTTATAGAGAGCCATTGTTCCGGCATAGCCCTTTCTGGCGGGTTCATGGCTGCTGACCCAGGCATAATCATAGTCAGGGAAGAACTCCGCAAGAGCACATTCCTGCTTTTTATTCATCCCAGTCGCCGGGAGCTTGGTCTCCTGAATCGCTATCATATCCGCATGTTCAGCGGCAATCGTTTTCAGGACCTGGCGGGTCAGGAGAGCTCTTTTGCTTGTGCTCGTCAGTGCCGCATTCAAAGAATCAATATTCCATGAAATGAATTTCATTTTCTCCTCCTGTATCAAAAATCGGAGCCACCCTCTATGGCTCCATTTTTCTCGTTAGTTCTATTATACAAAAAGTCCCCGGAAGATCCACTATGGATCTCCGGGGAAAATGCATTTTAAAATCAGAACGTGTTACAGTTCACGGGGGGTCACAATGTCGCTCCACAAAAAGACCTTCCATCCGGACTTAGTAAATTTGCGCGCAAAAGCGGGCGCGCAAATTCGAATGCGCCCTGATGGAAGGTCTTTTTGCTCCGCGCCGGGGTGCCCCGTGAACTGTAACTCAGAACAAAATAACGATCAACTCGGTCGCGAGGACGACGCAGATCAGGGCAAATGGGTAAGTCGCAGCATAGGCGGATGCGATCTCCTCGGAGCCGGCGACGGAGATGAGAGTTCCGAGGGCTGGTGTGGATGTCATGCCGCCAGTGATGGCGGACAGGGCATTGAGAAGGTGCAGATGCATGACCCTGGTTGCGACGAAGTAACCGATGACCATAGCTCCGGTCGTAATGAAGAAGCCGAAGAAGAAGTAGATCGGATGGAAGTTGGCAGCGAACTGAGCACCGCCGGAGATACCTGCTCCGATCAGGAAGAGGACGAGACCAAACTCACGGAAAACCTTGAGCATGCTGGTCGGCGGCAGGATATTGAGCTTGCCGATGTGACCGAGATGTCCGAAGATCAGAGCCATGAGAAGACATCCGCCCGTCGTTGTGAGCGAAAATGTCGGGCCTGCCAGACCCTGTCCGGAGAGCGGAATCTTGATGGATCCGAGCAGGATGCCCAGAAGCGCGCAGAGCGCGAAGACACCGATACCGAACGGATCAAGATTGACGAGCTCTCCCTTGTACTTCTTGCTTGTGCCGCTGGAGACCGCTGTGATCTTGTGCAGCTCCTCCTCCATGTTGGCATGCTTGATCTTGGGGACAAGCTGAACAAAGAGGACGACGCCGATGACACCGTAGATGTAGGCGATGCCGTAGCCGACAGCGACGATATCCTCATACTCGGCACCAACCGCTGCCTTGGCTGCGGAAAATGCCGGTGTACTTGTCATAGCTCCCGAGAAAAGTCCAACCACCATGGCTGTCAGCTTCTTGGGATCCTGTGGCAGAGCGACGCGGCCAATCAGGATACAGATCATGGAAATGACGGCACCGCTGAAGATGATGATCGCGCCCAGAGCCACGTAGGACTTGAAGTTTTTCTTGATGTTGACGAAGAATGTCGGTCCAGCGATGTAGCCGACCGTTGTGACGAAAAGTATGAGGCCGACGTTCTCAATAATCTTGAGAGAATTCTTGACCGTGTCGACATCATTGAGACCGGTTCCTTCAGCAGTCAGTGTCTTATAGAAAAACGCTCCAAAGAGCAGGGCGATGATAAAGACACCCGCCGTTCCCAAATCGACGCCTTTGACATTGATGCGCCCCAACGCATAGCCGACAAAGATGATAACCATGACGCAGAAGAGCAGGTACGTGACACCCGTGACAGGCATCACGCCTCCAAACAAATTCATAAATCAAACACCTCTTTTCTCGGATAAACCTCACAAAAGCTATCCCTAATAATTACGAATGTCGCAATTATATCATATCAGAAATAAGTTTTCACCAAATCTTAAGAAAGAATTCCTTTTCAGTCAACAGTTTCATCACTTTGTTTATGAAAAGGAAGGAATTCGAGGGAATCTTGAGCAAAACTGCCCCTTAGCAAGATTGAAAATGGAACCCGCATCAGATCTCATCGCGGAGACGAGGACCTCGTCCGAATCGCGTCCCCCTCACCAGAGCAACTTTGTGAATATTGCCTTAAAGGATGCACTTCCCGCTCCACTTCTGCCCCCCTATGGAGGCAAATCGTCTGCTACGCCATCGGGAGCAGTTCTCCCGGCGCGATCAGGGCATGGAATAAAGAAGAGCGTTGATGATTGTGGCCGCAACAGGGCTGCCTCCCTTCCTTCCTCTGGCTACAATGTGCGGCACATTGGTCCGCAGAATGAGTTCCTTGGCCTCCACCACATTGACAAAGCCGACGGGAACCGCAATGATGCCGGTGGGATGAATGCGTCCTTCCCCGATCAGATCATAGAGTTTGATGAGAGCCGTCGGGGCATTCCCGATCGCAAAGATAACCGGTCCCGGAATTTCCGCTGCCCTCTCCATGCTGACCGCCGCCCTGGTAATCCCGCGGCTCTTCGCCTCTGCGGCAACATCCTGGTGGCTCATAAAGCACTCGACATGTCCTCCAAAAGAGGCCAGCTTCTTCTTATTCATGCCGGCTCTCGCCATCTCCGTGTCCGCCACAATCGTTGCGCCCCTGCGAATCGCCTCCTGCAGGATATCCACCACTCCATCAGAAAAGACCAGATTGTCCGCAAAATCAAAATCCGCCGTCGTGTGAATCACCCTCTTGATAATGGGTGCTTCCTTCGGGTCGAGTTCACGATCCCCCAGCTCTTTTGTAATCATCGCCATGCTCTGGGCCTCAATCTCCCCCGGAGCTACAAATTTTATGTCCATAGGATTCCTTTCACTCATTTTATGCACCACCTGTGCAGTTCTCGCGACGCAGCCTGACTTGTGCCAACAGAACCGTCCCCCAATGACGCAGCCTGACTGGTGTCACCAGAACTGTCCCCAAATTGCGCCCCGGTGGCGCATCCTCAGTGCTTCCACTTGCGGCAGGCGCGAAGAAAAGCCCCTGCCGCTGACGGGTTGCTCTCATAATAGAAATGCGGGAAACCTGCTGCCATATGGTCATTGTAGATACCGGCCTCCCACTCATGGGTCCCCACAGGTTTTCTCATGTGCATGCCACAGCCATTCTCCGTCGTGTCGTAGTAGTGAAACTCGTGCCCCTTGAGAACTGTTCCTGCGGGCCCGAAAAGGCCGTCCACAGACGTCTGCGCCTCGCAGTAGCCGAAGCGAACCAGATGATCGGTTGCAAATCCATGCCCCTCAAAGACGCCGCACATAGGTGTCACGCATTCCTCCCTGTCCTTCAGATCTTTTTGCAGATAGAGAAAACCGCCGCACTCCGCGATCGTTGGAAGGCCGGCCTTCACATAAGATGTAAGTTCCTCCCGAAACTTCTCATTTTTCCACAGGGATCTGGCAAAGAGCTCCGGATATCCACCGCTCAGGATAAGACCACTGACATTTTGTGGAAAATGCTCATCGTGGAGAGGACTGATGTGGACAATTTCCGCGCCAAGTCTTTCAAGAAGTTCCTCATTTTCCCTGTAGACAAAGGAAAATGCTTCGTCATAGGCCACGGCGATCCGCACCGGCTCCACAGCATTTCCCTCATGGGCAGGACAAATAGGATCCCAGGGAAGATCCAGTTCCGTCTCTTCCAGATCCTTCGCCTCGCGGGCAATTTTATCCACCGCCGTCAGATCTACCGTCTCCTTCATACATGCAGCGATCTTGTCCGCCCATGACCGCTCATCGGCGATCTCCGACGGCGAATAAAGCCCAAGGTGGCGGGAGGGCACCGTCAGATCTGCATTCTGAGGAAGATAGCCGACGACGGGAATCCCCAGTTCCTCCTCAAGAAGTTTTTTCAATGTCGGGTAAAAACTTTTGGAGACGCGGTTGAGTAGTATGCCGCGGATCATGGAGTGTGGGGCTTTTGAAAAGCCGGCAGGCCCTTCCTGATCTTCCGCTCCCCTGACCAGATCCGCCTCCATGATCCCCCTCAGCATAGGGACAAGCGTAAGGCTTGCGCCGCGGGCGTCGACAATCAGAAGGACAGGAGTATCCGTCCATGAGGCAACCTCTGCGCTCGAGGCGCGTGAAGTCACGCCTCCCAGGCCGTCGAAATAGCCCATGACCCCCTCAATGATGGTCAGATCGGCTCCCCCTGCTCTTAGCTTCATGAGCCTTTGCAGAGATCCCCGGTCCAGAAAATAGCTGTCCAGGTTGCCGGTTTTCACTCCCAGTGTCGCCGCATGAAACATGGGGTCGATATAGTCAGGTCCGCATTTGAAGACAGCCAGCTCATTTCCCCTCTCCTGCATGGCACGAATGAGGCCGCAGGTGATGGTCGTCTTGCCGCTGCCACTCTTCAGAGCCGCCAGCATAAGGCGGTGACATTTTCCTTCATGATTTTTCATACTAACCTCCATCCCTAACCATTGGGAACGATTCTCGTGGTCCCTCATAGCACGCACCATCAGAACTGCCCTCAGTGGAGTTCTCAGGCTTCCGGGTTGTGTACGTAAAGAACGGCCAGGGAATTGGCCTTTCTGCGCAGGAAATCCGCAGGGCGTCCCTCCGTGATCTTCTCATCCTCATAGGAGAGGCGCTCACCCAGAACAAGGCGGATCCCTTCCTCCCAGACCGGCTCTTCCGGATCTCCCTCCAACCCAGTGCCTGGGTTGGTCGGCAGAATGGCCTCCGGCAGATCGTCAGAGAGAATAAGCTGACGCACCGCCGCGTGGAGGGACTCCTGGCCGCCCAGAAGAACAAAGACATCCCTGTGGTCGCGCACAGCTGATACCAGATCCTCCTCCCTGCCGTGAAAACTCACGATCACGGCCTCTTCGGGAAAGCCATCTGTCGACAGGTGCAGCTTCTGGGCAAAATAGGTCACTGAGGACATACCTTCCACCCTGTGGATATGGAAGTTCTCTTTTTCCGGAAAGAGATCTTCCATTCCTTCCGCTCCCGAATAGACGCGAATATCCCCTGAGAAGAGAAAGGCAAATGTCCTCTCCCCCGGGTGGTCATCCACAAACTTCCTCATCTCTTCTTTTTTATAAGTTACAAGCGCAGCCTTCTGAGACATCTCTGCCTTCTGTTCATCAGGGTCCCCCGGAAGAATTTCTCCTGCCAGCTCCAGCATGCGGCGGGATCCGCATATGGCACCGCACCGGAAAACCGCCATCTGCGCCTCCGGCGACACCCACTGTGTCGATCCGGGACCCATACCGACCAGATAAATATCTTTTGATCCTTGAGCGGGCGACACCGCATACGAGGCGACCGAAACATGTTCTTCCTGCCCTGCAGCCGACAGAGTTGTCCACTCATGAGAGATTTTCTCCTTCGCTTCTGCAAGTGTAAGAATCGTCGTTCCGTCCGGCAGATCTTCCTTTGGCCTGCCAATGACCAGAATGTGCATGCCGGCCCGCACAGCGGCCTCGCACTTATCCCCAAATCCACCCTGCTTTCCGGAGACCTTGGTCACAAGCCACGCTGCCTTCGTCTCCCTGAAGAGGGCGTAATTGAGTTCCTCGCTGAACGGTCCCTGCATGAGAATCCTGTGTTTTCCGTCCACTCCCGCTTCCTCAAGCGCATCGAGCGCCCCCTGTGACGGAAGTGCCCTCACATAACACCTCTCCTGAAAATGCGGCATCTGCGAGAACTCCTTCAGCTCTTTTGTCCCCGTCGTCAGGAAAATGTCGCCTTCCGTCCCTGCCATATAGAGAACCGCCTCTTTGACATCCGCCACTGACACACAGGCAGAAGGCACCTCTTCTGTCTCCTCCCTGCAAATGCGGATGTAGGGCAGGCAACTTTCTCCTGCCGCCTGGCAGAGAGCTCTCGTCACCTCTGATGCATAGGGATGCGTCGCGTCGAGAACAAAGGCCGGCTTTGTCCTCTCCAGCATCTCCATCATAAGGGACGCATCCAGTCGTCCGACATGTATCTTCAGCCAGGGAGAATCCGGGAGAAGATCCGCCCCGTACTGACTCACCACAAAGACATCCGTCGAAATTCCCCGCTCTGCCAGGAACTCTGCCATCTGTCTTCCCTCCGTCGTCCCGCCAAATAAAACCACAGATTTCATATTGAACACCTCTCCTGCAATTTGTCATCTGCCTGTAACGATGCAGGAAGACATTCCTGCTTCGTGAAAGACACGTCCTCCCTCGACTCAAAAAAGTTTCTTCTTCTCATCGAGAGGATACCCACGCGGAGTCACCATATGACCTGCGATTCTCACGGTCTGTGAATTTCCAATAAAGACTGTCATGAGCATATCCGCCTGCACGTCCCTCAACTCACGAAGGGTCAGCACGCAGGCAGATTCGCCCTCGCGGGCAATGTTTCGGACATAGCCGCAGACGGTGGTACCGTCCTTAGTTTCAAGCAGAAGATCGACCGCCCTCTGCAGATAATCTCTGCGATGATGGCTGCCGGGATTGTAGAGGCAGATGGCAAGATCTGCCTCTGACGCCAGTCGCAATCGCTTCTCTATTTTATCCCAGGGGGTCAGCAGATCGCTCAGGCTTATGACGGCGAAGTCGTGTCCTAAGGGCGCTCCCAAAATGGCGCCACCGGACAGGGCTGCCGTCACGCCCGCGACCACCTGAATCTCAACCTCCGGGAAATCACTGGAGAGCTCATAGATAAGACCTGCCATTCCATAGACGCCGGCATCTCCACTGCACAGAACAGAGACGACCTTGTCCTCAGCAGACAGCTCCAAAGCCCTTCTGCAGCGCTCCGTCTCTGCACGCATCCCGGTCGTCACAAACACTTTGTCTGGAAAGAAGTCCCTGACCAGATCGGCATACAGGGTATAGCCGACCAGAATTTCACTTTTACGAAGCGCCTCAACGGCCTCCCCTGTCATCCTCTCCTGACTGCCGGGTCCAATGCCGACCACATATAATTTCTTCATCTATCCCACCTCAAAAGGAGTGTATTCAATCGAATCTCGTAACTGTTCAGCAGGCCTGACGAAGGTGCGATAAAAAAGCACTTCCGGAGTGGACCTTTGAGGGGTGGCCGCGGA
>OMTP01000120.1 GCA_900313955.1 uncultured Lachnospiraceae bacterium
CTCGTCAGCCAGTTGCTGCCTCGAAAAAGCACTTCCGGAGTGGACCTTTGAGGGGTGGCCGCGAAGGAAGTGCTTTTTCGGGACAGTTCTGGCTGACCCGTGAACTGTAACCTCCCGGCCAGAAACCCTCTCCTCCGGCTCAATTTTTACTTGCATTTTACCAGTGAGTCCTATATAATATTTCTGTTGCACAAAAGAAATGTGCATGTGGAGAGGTATCGAAGCGGTCATAACGAGGCGGTCTTGAAAACCGTTTGTCCTTCGGGGCGCATGGGTTCGAATCCCATCCTCTCCGCTCTTTGTAAGCCTAAATAGGCTGTTCTGCCAGACAATAACGTCTGGCGGGGCAGCCTTTTTTAGTGTACTTTTTGAGCTGATTACCCTTTGGTATAAAGATATCTGTAGATTGTTAACGTTCATAAATAGTAACTGTTCAGGACCCGACGGAAAGGTGCGATAAAAAAGCACCTTCGTCGGTATAAAAAGTGCCTGTCACCGGACAATTTAGAATATTCTAAACTGTCTGGTGACAGGCACTTGTTTACATCTGGAGCTGGGTGACGTAGGTGTAGAGCGGCGAGAAGTCGAAGGTGGAGTAGAGCAGGCCGTCGCGCGTGACGAAGATGGCGTTCTGCTTGTGCGCCTTTAGGAGGGACAGGCTCTCTTCCATGCCAAGACAGATAGCGGTGTAGGCGCATATATCGAGCTCCGTGGCATTTTTACCGATGAGGGTCACAGCAGCAAGGTCGGTGTCGGCGGGCAGCCCGGTGCGGCCGTTAATGATGGGGTGGAAGAGCCTGCCTTTGGTTTCGCGGTACTGATTGTAGATGCAGCAGGAGACAGCAGACATGCCGTCTTCGAGATCGACTGTGCCCATGGGTACATCGACAGGGCTGAAGGCATCGCGGATGCCGACGGTCTTTGTGGTGCCGATGGAGCGGTAGAGGCCGTCGAAATTGAGGAGAGCCTCCCGACAGCCCCGCTCGATCAGCAAGTCAGCTGCCATGTCCATGCAGTAGCCGCGGATGACCCCGCGGAGGTTGACGCTCTGGCCCTCGTGCTTTAGCCCAACCAGATAATCATTGTCTCTTGTCTCAAGGATGATATCGTCAGCATTGATCAGGTGCTTTGCCTGAAATAAAGCAAGATCGGATGGCATAGAGCACCCCTCAATGACCTGCTCCCAGAGATGGGCAGCGGGACCATTTGCAATGTTAAAGATACCATTCGTCTCCTCTGCGGCTTTTTTACAGAGCTCAAAGAGCTTGTAGGTATCTCTTGAGACGTGGACGCAGGAATAACCGGCCTTGGCACCAAGGCGCGCCGTTTCACTCTCCTCTGTGATGGGAGAGAGCTTTTTGTCGAGATTCATGACAGCATTTTTTACGTCTTCCGTGATGGCCGGATCCATGTCCGACGACACAGAGATCTGGCAGATTGTTCCAAACGCCCTGAAAAATTTTGTGATCGTAGATGCCATTTTCGGCCCTTCTTTCCCTTTTCCTACCTTACATTTTAGTTACACACTTTGTAGATATAAGTATTATAGCAGAAAGCTTGTTACCATTTGTTCATAAAACTGCGATGAAAATGTGACGTGTTCTCTTATCCTAACGTTTTCCATAATCCGCAAGAAAATATGCCACATTACTTGTGCAATGTGATATATTTATATAAGAAAATCTTAAACAGTTCGTGAAAAATGCGTAAAGGAGGCGGGAAAATGGCGAACAAAGATCAGCGAATCTGTATCGTCGGCGGGGGGACCGGCCGGGACCAGTATGGCTATGTATCTGGAGAAAAATGGTTACTATAACTATGTGATTTACGAGAAGAGCAACAAGGTCGGAGGCAAGGCGTTTTCACCTCTCATGAAAGATGCCCTCCTGAACAGTCACGAAAATGAAAATGGAGGTACGTAAATGCCTGAGCAATATGAATCCCCCCGTTCTGTCTACCAGAATGAAAAGAAGGCCAAAAAGGCGGTCGTGAAGCTGGGCAAAAAAATAACGGATGTGGTGCCCCACAAGCTGCCCGGCATGCTGACGAGCGACGATCCCGAGTACTGGGGCCTCCGCGAGGTTCTGACCGACGAGATGGTCGACATCGCCAATAAAATGAAGCTGCGCAAATTCTATACCTATGAGGAGCTGCTCCTCATGAATCCCAGGGTCGAGCCGGCCCATCTTCACGAGGTGCTCGAGCAGATGGCCTGGATCGGCATTCTCGAGTACGATTATGGAGATCACTATGACCACTACGGCGAGATCGACAAGGACAAACCCCGCGTCAAGCGCTACCGTGTGCCCTACTTTGTTCCTGGTTCCGCGGAGCTCTTTAACTCCTCCAAGGACCGCGTCGACAAGAATCCGGCTGTGGCGTCCTTCTTCGAGCGCATGACATTTCTGCCGCTCGCCGGTATCACCCAGATGGTCCCGCCCGGAGGCGACGGCATCGGCATGCATGTCATTCCCGTCGAGAAGGCCATTGCGTTTGAAAATGAGTCCGTAGACCTGGAACACATCTCCTACTGGCTCAAAAAATACGAGGGCCACATCTCGGCCGGCATCTGTTCCTGCCGCTACTCCCGCTCGAAGCTGGGAGAGGGCTGCGGCGACGACCCGGACGACTGGTGTATCCAGGTCGGCGACATGGCAGATTATACCGTCGAGACCGGCCGTGCCCACTACATCACCAAGGAAGAAGCTCTGGAGATCCTGCAGAAGGCCGAGGACAACGGCTTTGTCCACCAGATCACCAATATCGACGGCTCGGAGCACATCTTCGACATCTGCAACTGCGACGTCAAGATCTGCAACGCCCTTCGCACATCCATGCTCTTCAACACGCCAAATCTGTCCAAGAGTGCCTACACAGCCAAAGTGACGCCGGAGAACTGCGTCGCCTGCGGCTGCTGCGTCGAGTCCTGCCCTTCGGGTGCCGTCAAGCTGGGCCAGAAGCTCTGCGCAAAGGACGGATCCCATGTCCAGTATCCCAAGTCAGTTCTGCCCGACAAGATTCTCTGGGGAAAATACGCCTGGGACGAGAATTACCGCGACACCATGCGCATGTACAACTCCTATTTTACGGGTTCGTCACCCTGCAAGGCGGCCTGTCCAGCCCACGTTCCGGTCCAGGGCTATCTGAAGAAGGCGCATGACGGCAAATATCAGGAGGCACTTGCCCTCATCAAAAAAGAGAATCCATTCCCTGCTGTGTGCGGGCGCATCTGCAACAAGAGATGTGAGGAGGCCTGCACGCGGGGAGATGTCGACCGGGCTGTCTCGATCGACGCCGTCAAGAAATTTGTCGCTGATTTTGACCTGCACGCAGAGACCCGCTACATCCCCAAGAAAGTTGTGCCCTCCATGCACGGGCATTTTGATCAGAAGATCGCCATCATCGGCGGCGGTCCGGCGGGCCTTTCCTGCGCCTACTATCTGGCTCTCATGGGCTACACGCCGACGGTCTTTGAGAAGCATGAAAAAGCGGGCGGCATGATGATGTACGGCATTCCTTCTTATAAACTTGAGAAGGATGTCATCGACGCAGAGATCGACGTCATCCAGGAGCTTGGAGTTGAGATCAAAACAGGTGTCGAGGTCGGACGTGACGTCACGATTCCCGAGCTCAAGGAGCAGGGCTACAAGGCCTTTTACATCGCGATCGGCTGCCAGGGCGGCCGCCGTCCGGGCGTCCCTCATGACGACGCCGAGGGAACTTTCGTCGCGGTCGAGTATCTGAACGACTCCCTCATGCACGATCATCCGGCCTATGACGGAAATGTGGTCGTCGTCGGAGGCGGAAATGTCGCCATCGACTGCGCTCAGGACGCCAAGCGCCGCGGAGCCGCATCCGTCACAATGGTCTCCCTCGAGACCGCCGACACCATGCCCGCGTCTAACGACGAGATCGCAGAGGCTATGGAAAATGGCATTTCCATCGTCAATGCCTGGGGTCCCAAAGAAGTCAAAGTTGATGAAAATGGGGCTGTCGCGGGTCTCATTTTCAAAAAATGCATCCGCACGATTGATCCCGAGACGAATAAGTTCTCGCCCCTCTACGATGAGGCGGAGACGATGGAGCTTCCCTGCACGAGGATTGTCTTTGCCATCGGCCAGGCGATCGAGTGGGGTGATCTTTTGAGGGACAGCAAGGTGACTTTCTGGCACGGCAACTATCCGGTCGCGGATCCGCTCACTTTCCAGACCAAAGATCCGGATATCTTTGTGGGCGGCGACGTCTATTCGGGACCTAAGTTTGTCATCGACGCGATCGCTGCCGGCCACTACGCGGCGGAGTCTCTTCATCGTCATGTCCAGCCCAATGCGGACATGATCATCGGCCGCGACCGCCACAACTACCTGCCGCTCGACAAGGACAACATCACATTTCCACCCTACGACGCGGTCGGCCGCCAGGAGCCGAAAGATGTGCCCGTCAAGGATCCCTTTAAGGATTTCCACGGGACACTCACGCCGGAGCAGGTCATGATTGAGACGGGCCGCTGCCTCAGGTGCGGCGCTTCGGTTGTTGATGAGAACAAGTGCATCGGCTGCGGCATCTGCACGACCCGCTGTAAGTTTGACGCCATCCATCTCTACCGCGACCACCCGGAGAACACGGATATGAGGAAGGCGGAGGACAAGGTCAGGGGACTGGCTGCCTACGCCATCAGGCGAGGCATCAAAATTATCCAGAATTCCCAGTCCGACGAGGCCCTCAGGATGCGCATGAAGCGCATCCGTTACAATGAGACCCACAAGGAATTCAACAAGAAGTATCCGCATACGGGCAACTCCCTCACCGGAGAGCCCGACGATCCGAACGCGTAAGGGACACAAAGGGTAACAGGCATGAAGTCACCCCCACCGATCCTGTTTGTGGGCGGTGGGGGGTGACTTCATGCCGGTGAGGCCTGCTGGATAGAGAAAAAGAAGGTAACTATTCAGGAGGGCATCCTTGCTTCGAGAAAGACATTCTACACTCCGTTTCGGTCGGCTGCTCTTCGAACGTCCACTGGACGTTCAGCGCCCTCCTCGACTTAAAAAGAAGGTCGGATGGATGACGAAGGTACGTTTGGAAGGACAATTCGCCCCTGAGGACATGTTTTTCTCTGCGCAGGAGCCCGTCCTGAGTAGTTACAAAAGAAGAATGCGTTAGATAGATAAGGAGAGCAGGGGATGCATGAGCTTGGTATTGTCTGGCATGTGATCGACATGGTCGAGAAGACAGCGGAAGAAAATAAGGTCAGCGAGGTCACGAAGGTCACTTTAGAGGTGGGAGAGGTGTCCACCATCGTGCCGTCTTACTTTCGTGACTGCTTTGCCTGGGCCAGGAAGAAGACCAAGTATATGCAGAATTGTACGCTCGACATGGTCATTCTCGAGGGCATTTCCTATTGCCGTGACTGCGGCAAAACCTATCCGACCGTCAAGTACGGACGGACCTGCCCCTACTGCGGCAGCGGCAGCACCTACCTCGTTACCGGAAGTGAGGTGACCGTGCGGGATATCGAGGTTACCTGATGAATCTAACCCCAGCGAAAGGCAGAATTTGCTGTTTCGCTGGGGATATTAATTGTGCTCGGGAAGCCATCAACCCCAGCTAAAGGCGGAATTTGCTGTTTCGCTGGGGATATGTATTATGCTCGGGAAGCCTTCAACCCCAGCGAAAGGCAGAATTTGCTGTTTCGCTGGGGATATTAATTGTGCTCGGGAAGCCATCAACCCCAGCGAAAGGCAGAATTTGCTGTTTCGCTGGGGATATGTATTGTGCTCGGGAAGTCATCACCCCCAGCGAAAGGCGAAAAACACCGTTCCGCTGGGGGTGTATTCTGTCAAGAGCGGGAAGAGGGCATTTTCGTGTATGAAAAAAGCAGGTGATGGGAATCGAACCCACGTATCCAGCTTGGAAGGCTGGTGTTCTACCGTTGAACTACACCTGCAAACAAATACATATTATAGAGGAGGTATCCAGAAAATGCAATAGAAAATCGAAAAAGTTCTTTACATATTCCCGAAAAAGGAGTAAAGTTAAAACAGTGTCTTTTTGAAATGGGGGAAGTGGACAACTGAAAATAATCCATAAGGAAGGTATTTGCCATGAATACGACACAAATGGATGTATCAAAGCAGCTCGTAACACTTGTCAGCGACGCAAAGTCCAAGAAGAATATGCTGACGGATCAGGAGGTCAAGGAGGCTTTTGCCAAGTACAAGCTCTCCTCGGAGATGATGGGCAAGGTCAATGAATTCCTCGACCTCAACGGGATTGATATCCTGAAGGAAGAAGATTCGGACGACGATGCGATTCTCCTCATGAGTGACGATGAGGAGGAGGACAATGAGACGGGGGAGGACAGCGAAGCCGCCCAACTCGATCTCACCATCCCTGACAGCGTCTCGACGACGGATCCTGTCCGCATATATCTGAAGGAAATCGGCCGCTATCCGCTCCTCAGCGCTGAGGAGGAGATTGGACTTGCCAAGGCCATTGAGAAGGGGGGCCCCGATGCCGATGAGGCCCGCCAGAAGCTGGTGAACTCCAACCTGCGCCTTGTCGTCTCGATCGCCAAGAAATATGTGGGACGCGGTATGTCTTTTCTGGACCTCATTCAGGAGGGCAATATCGGCCTCATGAAGGCGGTCGACAAGTATGACTACACCAAGGGATTCAAGTTTTCGACCTATGCGACATGGTGGATTCGCCAGTCCATCACCAGGTCCATCGCCGACCAGGCCCGTACCATCCGCATTCCGGTTCACATGGTGGAGACGGTCAATAAGATGACGCATACCACCCGTCAGCTGGTGCTCGAACTGGGCCGCGAGCCGACCGTCGAGGAGATTGGCAAAGCCATGCACATGCCGCCGGAGAGAGTCCTTGAGATTCAGAATATGACCCAGAACCCTGTCTCCATCAGTTCCCCGGTCGGAGAAGAGGACGACAGCAAGCTGGGCGATTTTATTCCCGACGACACAACGCCGGTTCCGGACGATGCCGCCGCCAACGCCATGCTGAAGAAGCAGCTGAACGAGGCTCTTGACACTCTTACCGATCGCGAGAAAGAAGTCTTAAAGCTTCGCTACGGTCTTGAGGACGGTCAGTCCCGCACCCTCGAGGAAGTGGGCAAAAAGTTCCACGTCACCCGCGAGCGCATCCGCCAGATCGAGGCCAAAGCCCTCCGGAAGCTCAGGATGCCCTCCAGAAGCCGCAACCTCCGCGATTATCTTGATGAATAAAAGAAAGCTGTCCTACCTGAATCGGGCGGGACAGCTTTTTTGCATGAGGTGAAGACGTTGCTGCGTCCCCGTGGGCTCAGCTGAGCTTGAGAGCCAGGAAGCTCTGAGAGCCGAGCGTGACCGACTCGTTGTCGAAGTGGGCGTCGCCGGTCTGGTGGAGAATGCCGGCTTTGCAGGAGGCAATTTTGTCGTGCAGCTGGTAGGTGAAGGGAGCGCTGGCTGTGTTGAGGCCGAGTAGGACATTGCCACGGCGGTAAATGAAGACCGGACCCTCGGCAAAGAGGACTTCCAGGTTATTTTTTGCCTTCAGGGCGTCTTCGCGGTGGCGGATGCCGGCCATGGTGCGGATCTCAGCATAGAGGGAAGCCGGATCAGCCACGGCGGATTCGACAGTCGGCGCATCGGAAGACGGGTCGACTGGCAGGTAGAGCTCATCCGGGTCAGCCGTGGAGAAGCCCAGGTTCTTGCCATGTGCCCACTGCATCGGTGTCCTGGAGCCGGTGCGGAAGTAGCCCCCCTCTCTGGTCGGGATGTTGAGATAGCGCATGCCGATCTCGTCGCCGTAGTAGAGGAAGGGGATGCCGGGCATGGTGTAGAGGAAGTCATAGAAGAGCTTCAGCTCCCGCGTTTCCAGTGTGTAAGACGGGCGAACCGTGTCGTGGTTGCAGCTGATGATGCTGATGTAGCCCTGACCGTTCGTATCGTTCAGCATTTCAAGGTAGCCGTCGAGGAAGCGGCGGATGTCGCCGCCCGCGTCCTTTTTAAAGAAGCTGTGGTCCTCATAGGCGGGCATGGGTCTGCCGTCACCGTTGAAACCGCTGCCGGCCAGAATTTTGATGGCGTTGTCCGTATGGTTCATGTAGTCGCGCAGAAGGGTCGGGTAGGGCTCTCCGGGGTTGTTGAGCAGGAAGTCCATGTGGAAGCCGGCAGGGATCGAAATCCTGGGATCGCTCCACTCGGCGAGAAGGGCGCACTCCGGGTAGTCAGCGTCCATCATGGCGCGGATGTCGTGCCAGATGGCGGAGGTGCCGGTCTTCTTCTCGTCGTCATTTTTCACGAGGGACGCCGCCATGTCGACGCGGAAGCCGTCGCAGCCCTTGTCCATCCAGAAGCGCATGATATCTTTCAGAGCCTCCCGGGTCGCGAGGGCGTTTTCAGAATCGATGGAATCCTGCCACTCGGCCGTGGGCTTCAAGAAGCCGTAGTTGAGGGCCGGCTGGCACTTGAAGAAGTTGACGATGTAGGAGCCGCTTCGCTCAGACTCGCCGGCGATGAAGTTGTAGCCGGCAGCGGCCATGCCCTCGAAGCAGAAGGAAGTCCAGATGTAGCGGCCGGAGTACTCATTCGGCGCCTGTCTGGAGCTCATTTTGAACCACTCGTGCTCCTCGGAGCTGTGGCCGGCGACGAGGTCGAGCAGTACATGCATACCCCTCTTGTGGGCCTCGTCGAAGAGGCGGACCAGGTCGTCGTTGGTTCCGTAGCGCGGGGCGACCTTCTTGTAGTCCCTCACGTCGTAGCCTGCGTCCTTGAAGGGTGAGTCGAAGCAGGGATTAAGCCAGAGGGCATTCATGCCCAGGCTCTTGATGTAGTCGAGGCTCCGGATGATTCCCTCGATGTCCCCGATGCCGTCCCCGTTCGTGTCCTTAAAGGACTGGGGATAGATTTCGTAAAATACAGCGTCATTCAGCCAGGATGGCATATAGGTTTCCTCCTTACAATGATGTATCTCATGAAAAAGTTACTTCTATTGTATAGCAAATGCGGGAAAATGGGGGAGGAAGATTTAAGGTTTTGATGAGAGACTTTTGGGTGTAGTTACAGTTCACGGGGCACCCCGGCGCGGAGCACAAAGGCCTTCTTCCGGAGCGC
>OMTP01000121.1 GCA_900313955.1 uncultured Lachnospiraceae bacterium
ACTCCATTGTCTTTACGGTAATGGTCTATTGGCTTATGCTGATCGCATTTTATCCCGCCGCCCGCGCCATCACGGCAGGCGTAACCTCTCACATCGCAATCGATTTTCTCAACGAGCGCGGTGAGAAGCTGTTCTGGCCGATCAACAAGCGGTTCAGCCTCAAGCTGTGCTCATCCGATGGTACAGTCAACAAAGCCATGTTTTACATGGGCGTTGGTGCGACGATCCTGCTCATTTTATCCGCTGTCATCTGAATCTCATTTTCGAAAAATACAACGCCCTGCTAATGTCAAGACTTGTTTTGCATCTCATCCTGTAGTAACCTACCATATTGTGTGGGAGGATTAAGAAAAATGCAGGATATTGTATCTATGAGCAACAAAACAGTCAAGATACAGACGAAAGAAATTGCTGACACCAACATGATCATCCAGATGATCCACCGCGGTGAATCCATCGGTAAGATCATGACCATGCTTCATGTGTCTGAGGCCACAGTCGATTCCGTCATGGACAGATATGTGATGAGTACAATGTTCTGATAGCAGATATCCTTAATTGATAAGAGGTTTGTAGTTGATGGCGTCGCCGGGTAATTGCCCGGTGACTTTTTATGGATTTGTTTAAGGAGAAAGCCTTAACGATCATGGACAGGGACTGCGCGTCGGCTGTCAGAAAGGTTCAGGCGTTCTGCCATCACCTGGATCGTAGAATCCCGGCTGACTGGAGACGGGAATAATTTCCTTAATGAGTTCAATAATGGTATGATGAGTAGGTGATAGAGGAAAGAAGGTGCAAGCTATGGTCTTTGTGAAGATTTACGAGGAGGGCTGTTAATGACCTTGTGAAATGGCGTCAAGCTGCTCTGTTTGCTTGACGCTGTTTTGCTTTGTTTCCTGTCAAATTTTGGCAGTTTACCGCCGGTTAGAGAGAAATGAATACGCCGCGGTAAGTGTACCGCGGCGTATTCATTTATAACGCCTTATAAAATATTGCAGAAAGACCAAATTTATATTGACGTATGCGTTTTTAAAATACTATAATAATTATACTTGTTTGGAGGGCTTTCGTATCCTCAATTAAACATCCCTGAGTGTTGGTAGCACTCAGGGATGTTTTTAATCCTCAAATAATAACTCGGCAATTAATGTATGGAAAGACATACCATCAATAAAAGGCATTTCTAGTAATTCTTTAAAGTTCTTGTTACTGATGATTTCTCTAAAGTCTGGTTGAGAAACTATGACATATTTGTTGTTGAGACTTGTCACCATATATTGTTTGCCTTTATACCAAAAGGGGGTTTCGACAGTTAATGGTGGATCGTTAATGCGCTCCGGCCATTCGTTCCAACTCTGCCAATTTTCGTATTCTTCCATTGTCATTTTAGTTACGTGATTTCCATTTGGACCAAGCATTTGATTTTTTCTCCCTCCATATTTCATCGACGGTGGAAACAAGTTTTTTCTCTTTTGGTGTAAGCCTTGAAGCGCCCTTTGGCGAATCATATTCATTATGTTCATAGCCATGATGCACATGTGGTTTTAATCCTGCATGTGGGTGTTGTAAATCGATTTGTTTTCTCTTTTTATTTTCTTTATCATAATAAGAAACGTATTTGGGATCACCGGTTGATTTGTCTAGAGTGACATATACTCTGTTGTGCGTCATAGTTTCTTTTGGAGCCTTGCTGTTGCCCTTATTTGGGACAACAAATTTTATATTTCCATAAGTTACTAAAGAGGTATACTCTGTACCATATTTTTTTCCATCAACACTTCTTCCCGAACTGCTTCCTCTGCCGCCCATTAGTGCACCACCTTTCTCGAAGAAAGGTAATCAACTGAGATAATATTGCCTTTCATTTCTTTGAAGGGTACGCCGAAACATAATATACTAGATGGTTCTATCCTTCTTAACATTTCATTGTATCCATCAAGGAATTGTTCTTTTGAGCGTTTGCAACCGATCATGCTAATCGCAACAATACACCCACTCTCTACAGCATCAAAGCAAAAGTCATAGGATGCTGGTGTACTCCAAGTAATTGTAGGAATCGTAAGTACACCTTGACTTTGCCAAAATGCACCACACCATCTGCTGTGAGCAACACTTTCCAATTGACGCCAATAATTCATATTGGCATAGGTTGAAAAATCAGGAGTGCAGGCAAAAGTGTACTGTGAAATTTTTTCCAATAATTTTTCAGGGTTCCTGTAGGTGGATTCAAACTTATAATCATCAACAAAAAAATGAAGACCTTTTTTGCGGTTGGTTTTTGAATCATTATATTTAGCATCTGAGATAGATATGAGTTCGATTCCAGACAAATCAATGAATTGAGTTTTAATAAGTGGCATCTGCCATTTTCCAGATGTATCGAATTCATTGCGCAGAAAAAGTGGATTATTGCGAAAATTAATAGATTTCATATGATGGGGCCTCCTTAAATCCCCTGATACTGTAAGAGAAATGCGAAGGCCTGTGCTTGTTTGGAGGGCATTCGTATCCTCAATTGGTTGAGAAAATAAAATTATTGGTAGTAATAATATTTTCATGTTCAATATTCAGTTCTTGTCAATGTTTTTATTTTCCGGAATATCACCTTCTTTCTGTATGATTTTGTACTTCCTTGTTTCAAGCAGCACTGGATCTAAATGTTCGATTAAAGGTATTTCATAATCAAACAAGTTTTGACCATACTTTCTTATTCGGTTTGCAATTCCGGAGTAAGCTTGGCATGCTGCATTTAGGCTCATTCCGCAATATGAAATGATTTCATTGGGAGAATTCAATCCTTTCATCATAATATATGCTGTAGGACACATAAAATGTCTTGAAAAGTGATCTGCAAGGTCATCATCAGAGTCATCAGGGTCATTATAAATATAATGCTTGAGCTCATGAAAGATAGTGAATCTTATGGAACCAAATGAGCCTATTGCGTCATTATAATAAATGGTAGGAGGATGGTTTCTGGACTCTTTTACAAAAAATCCTTGTTTGGATTTTTTGCACAATAGAGATTTGCTGTCATTAGAGAATGCGGAATATGGGACCAAAGCTACCGCAAGCTTGTTACATATTTCTGTTTCATTTATTGGAAACGAATGAATGTTATAGTCCAAATAAATGTCAATAATAGTCTTGTCAATTTCATCATAGATCCTGCCGTTTCTATACATTACTGTCCTTTCCCAATAACAATGATATTAACTGATTTTTTTCTTCCGCTGTTAGTTCACCACCTTTTCTTGCAATTGCAGTTGATATTGTTGTAAATGCGGACTCGGTGTGCTCATCTTCGTCCAATAGGTACTCAGTATCAACCTGCAATGCTTTGGCAATATTGACTACCACGTCCATTCGGGGTCTCTTATTTAAATGAAGGTATCTCGAAATAGAACTTTCAGTAATACCACTCAAATGAGACAGTTGCTTTTGGTTTATGTGGCGTTCTTGCATTAGTTTTTTCACTTTATCATTCCATGCCATGACATATTACCTCCTTCAATCATGAATTATAAATTGCAAAAATGGAATTGTCAATGCAAAATATAAAATAATACAAAATATAGATATAATAATATGAATGATGTTCTATATTTTGCGGTGACAATGTTTGAATAGCTGAATATATCGTGGGACAAGTTGAATCTCAATAGGTACAACATTTACGCTTATAGTGACTGTCTACAGTAGCTTACAATATGACAAAAAAAAAGAATAAGGTGCAGACTGTCCCCCGCTACATAGGCGTTGGTGCGACGATTCTGCTCATTTTCTCCGCTGTCATCTGAATCTCATTTTCGAAAAATACAACGCCCTGCTAATGTCAAGACTTGTTTTGCATCTCATCCTGTAGTAACCTACCATATTGTGTGGGAGGGGTAAGAAAAATGCAGGATATTGTATCTATGGGCAACGAAGCAGTTGAGACACAGACAAAGGAAAATGCTGACACCAACATGATCATCCAGATGATCCACCGCGGTGAATCCATCGGCAAGATCATGACCATGCTCCGTGTGTCCAAGGCCACAGTCGATTCCGTCATGGACAGATATGTGATGAGTACAATGTTCTGATAGCAGATATCCCTAACTGATAAGAGGTTGGTAGTTGATAATGTCGCCGGGTGAATAGCCCGGCGATTTTTTTATGGACTTTTTTCAAACGTCCAGCGCCACTTGACCTTTCGAGCCTCCTGTTTTGGTATCTTTATCATGTAAGCAAGAGATACGAACCACAAGAGGACAAGGAGGTTTTGATATGTTAGGAGCTATTTTTGGAGATATCGTAGGATCTGTTTATGAGTCTCACAACGTGAAGAGCATGGATTTTCCGCTTCTTTCTTGGAATTCACAGCCGACGGATGACTCGATCATGGCGATCGCAGTGGCGACGGCACTCATGAACGCATGGGGAAAGAGCGACGATGCAATTGAAAAGGAGCTAGTCAGACAGATGCAGGCGTGGGGAAGAAAGTATCCTTATGCCGGATATGGCGGATACTTTGCCCAGTGGCTCATGAGCCGTCACCCGAAGCCTTATGGGAGCTTTGGCAATGGCAGCGGTATGCGGGTTTCCCCTGTCGGCTGGCTGTACACAAACCTGGAGGATACCATGCACGCAGCCAAGCTGACGGCAGAGGTGACACATAGCCATTCGGAAGGAATCCGCGGAGCACAGGCCATTGCGGGATGCATTTTCCTGGCGAGAGCCGGAGCATCGAAGGAAGAGATCAGAACTTTCGCAGAAGAGCATTTTCAGTATAATCTTTCGCAATCCATCGAGGAGATGCGGCCCACGTATCATTTTAATGAGACGTGCCAGGGATCGGTTCCGCAGGCAATCCGGGCCTTCTATGAGAGCCGGAATTATGAAGATGCGATCCGCCGGGCAGTGTCCCTCGGTGGCGACAGCGACACTATCGCCTGCATGACCGGAGGGATTGCCGAAGCTTTCTATGGAATGCCGGAGGAGCTTAAGAAAAAAGCCCTGGAGATCATGGACAAAGATTGTGCGTCGGCTGTAAAGAAGTTCCAGACGTTCTGCCATCATCTGGATCGCAGAATCCCAGCATCGTGGCGGGAAGATGTTTTTCAGGTGTCAGAAGAAAAATGCCTCCAGGGAAACTGGCTCCTTGAAAATGCAATTCACAGGCTTTACCGGGAGATGTATGATGGAGACAGAAAAATCCCCATGACAGATGATGCAAAAGCCCAGAAACTGGATCGGGTATATGAAGCGTTTTCAGAATGCATACAGCATGAGAGACATTTTCTGGTGCCGATTGCCTGTGAGGAAGAAAAAACAGGCTTCCTTGGAAAGGCATTTTCAAAATGAAATTCATCCCGGATCCGACTGTGCGACATCACTTCATCCGATGGGAATTATTTGCTGCCCGTCTTTACAAGCATAGAGGAGTTCCGAAAGGGTGAGGCGGCTCCATACACGACAATGGACATGAGGACCTATCTTGAAAATGCAGCAAGGATCAAGGGGGACCGTGTTTCCTCGGTCGTTATTAATCCTTATGGAGAGAGTTTTGAGATGCCGCTGGAGATGATCCGTGTTTTTCTCGACTATGAACGCGAACGAAATCAGCAATAATGTGAGGTGACGATTATGCCGTTTCAGATTGTGAGAAATGACATTACCAAGGTGAAGGCAGATGCGATCGTCAATACGGCGAATCCTATGCCGATCTATGCCGGAGCTGTGGACCGGTCGATTTATCTGGCTGCTGGGAAGGAAGAACTTCTGGAAGCCAGGAAAAAGATCGGACAGATTGAGGTCGGCAAGGCGGCGTATACGCCTGCCTTTGCCCTGCAGGCAAAATATATCATCCATACGGTTGGACCGGCCTGGGTGGACGGTCAGCATGATGAGGTGGAGCTTGTCCGGTCATGCTATCGGGAGTCCCTGAAGCTGGCGGATGAGCTTAAGTGCCAGTCGATTGCCTTTCCGCTCATCTCATCCGGTGCCTATGGGTTCCCGAAAGGCAAGGCGATTGAAGCAGCGACGGCGGAGATCTACTCGTTTCTGCTTGTGAATCCCATGATGGTCTACCTGGTTGTCTACGATCAGAATTCCTATGATCTGTCAGGAAATCTTTTCCCGGATATCAGTGCTTATATTGATGAGCAGTATATCGAGGAGCAGGAGGAAGCTGCAGTCAGGGCAGCAGAAGTGGGAGATCCAAGTGTTGGAGGCGTATCCTTTTCAGCGGCTTTGAACCGTGGAAGAATCAGTGCATTGGATGCAATTCGCCTTCGAAGGCAGCGGGAGGCAAGGTTTGGACACTCGACATATAGCAAAGATGAGAAAGATCTTACTCTGGAAGAGTTTCTGTCATCGTCACAGCCCGATTTTCCGGAGTATCTGATGGGCGTGATTAAGAAGAAAGGCTTAAAGACGTCTGAGGTGTATGGAGGGGCCAATATGTCCAAGCAGACATTCTCCAATATCCGACATGGTGTGTATCCGCCGCAGAAGAATGCGGTTGCAGCTCTGGCGATTAGCCTGCAGCTGTCCGTGGAGGAAGCGGAAGAGTTTTATGAGCACGCTGGGTATTCTCTGACGAAGTCGCAGAAGATGGATCTGGTTATCAGGTACTTTCTGGCAAAGCATGAGTACAATATCGTTATGGATAATGTGACATTAGACGCGTATGGACTGCCGACACTGGGAGTCAAAGTGAAGAAAGAATAAAAGACACAGAAGATACACGATCTGCTTGAACGAGAAGATCTGGGTGAATGATTGGAGTAAAGAGAAATGAAGATTCGCCTTGACGATTATTGAAACTTCCAAAAACACCTAGACGGAGATTATAGGTCAATTCAAGACCGGATTCTGTACTTTTCTTTTTGTCCATCTGCACGTCTTCTTTATTATCATTTTCCTTCTTTCATTATAACTGTTGACTCATATTTTTTTGGAAAGATTTTGGGCAGATACATTTTCAGGAACTGATCTTATACTGTAGTCGTAGGGAAACGCTACGGAAAGTAGCATCTCTGACAAGCCGGCTTGCTTGGTTATCTATTTAGGAGCTTTTATACTTATGCATAGAAGAGGAGCATTCATGTGAATCAGAAGAAATGTTAAGCGCTATTCTGGAAAAATATTTTTGTTTCTGTTTATTGGGGAGATAATATGAAGGATATAGAGTTTCTGCATCTTTCAAGAGTCTTACTATCTGAG
>OMTP01000122.1 GCA_900313955.1 uncultured Lachnospiraceae bacterium
AGTGGACCTTTGAGGGGTGGCCGCGAAGGAAGTGCTTTTTCGAGACAGTTCTGGTTGACCCGTGAACTGTAACCTCTTTAGTCCTCAGTTATTAATTTTGAAAATGAATCTGCTGCCCTTTGATCAGGTCGTAGGTTACGACGGTGTCGCCGTCGAGGTTTTCTTTGTGCATGTCAACGGCGTTGATCTGGCTGTTCTCGTAGGTTGTGTAGTAGTAAATGCCCTTGTCCTGGTTGCAGCAGCTTGAGTAGATGGTGATCTCGTACTTGTCCGGGCCCAGGCAGCACAGGCCGCGCTGCTGCTCGACGGAGCCGAGGATCTTGAAGAACTGGCTGACGCTGGCGGATTCGGTGTCGTCGGACTTGGAATTCATACGGGTGAAGGCGACTTTCACGAAGCGGGATGCGCTCGACAGGTCACCCGGCAGACCCATGCCTCCCATGCCGCGGCTGTAAGCGTGCAGGTCGAGGCCCGGCGCAAAGCGGCAGTCGCCCTGATCCACGGTGAGGTTTCTGTAATCTGCGAGGCGGGTCATCTGGATGTCAAATGTCGGGTTGTTGGTCATGACGCCGACGGGGTCGTCATAGACGTGAAGCCCTGTCTTTGTCTGCTCGACGACGATCTGGCATTCCTTGTCCGAGATCATCCAGTGCAGCGGGTTCGGCGGGAGCTGCGGGCTGAAGGCCGTGTTGGTGATGTTGACCTCCGCGAGAAGCTTTTTCGCCTCCGGGACAGTCTCGCACTGGGAGAGGATCCAGGGGATGAGCTCGAACGAGGCAATATTTGTCTTGCCGTCCACCGGATCTCTGAAATCACAGTTGTCGGGGAAGTTGAGCCCAGCCATGCCGAGGCCCTTCTCATTGATCCCATCGTAGAAGAGCGGATAGCCCTCGATCACAAAGGCCATGCCGATGATGGCCAGATGCTCCTCTGCCTTCACCCCGTTCCGATAGGCGATCGGATACTTTCTTGGCATGACCGCCACCTGCTCGTGGTAGGAGTACTCAAGATCCAGATTTCTGCCGAAGTAATGATCCTTAGTGACATACGTAGCTGCTGTGCACATTTGCCAAATACCTCCTGAAATTGAAAGTTTTACTTGTCTCTATTATACACCATTTTCAGGAAAGTGAACCCACAGGGACGTCGCTTGTGGGTTCATTACATCGTGAGACGTTACAGTTCACGGGGCACCCAGGGCGCCATGTGGAAAGCACTTCCGAAGTGGACCTATAGGGGATGTCCGCGGAGGAAGTGCTTTCCACATGGCGCTTGTTGGCCAACGTGTGAACTGTAACCGTGAGACCAAGGGGACACCTTTTGCCATCAATTCTGGATCAATTTGCCTAATCGTCTAAATTAAACCTCCCGGGAGAGAATAAAATCGGAAAAAAACGTCGAGGGGTGTCCCCGTGGTCTCATCATTGGGTGAACCCAGTAGCGACGTCCCCATGGGTTCATGGAGGCGTCGCTGTGGGACCAGTGGCGGGGGAGTGCATTTTATACTCGCCATGGAGGATAGGGACATGCTATAATAGGCCAGTTAGAGAGACTTTTTTATTTCCCGGAGAAGCAGCATGGAACATTATAGCAGAGCGGAAATTGAGGGCTGGATGAAGCAGCTTGAGAAGGTTTTTGATATTGTGAGGCTTGTGAACCCTTCGAGTATGCGGTGTCTGGCATTTGAGGCGAATGGGTCGGATGAGCTTGTGGATACGGCGATGTCGTGTCATGAGGTGTGGCGGCGCAGCGGACGGTGCATCAACTGCATTTCCTCGCGGTGCATTGCGCAGGACAAGCGGGAGACAAAGCTTGAATTCATCAATGAGGACATTTACTTTGTGATGGCCAACCCTGTCGAGGTCGGCGGAAGGATGTGCGCGCTCGAGTGCGTTGTTCGGATGGAAGACTTCCAGATGTCCGCCTTCGGAAGAAACATCTTCCGCCACCAGATTGAGAGCATGAATGACAAGCTCTACAGGGATTCTCTGACGGGGGCCTACGACCGGCGCTATTACGACGAGGTGGCGGGCGGAATCATCTGCACAGGAGCAGCATTTTTCGATGTGGACAATTTCAAGGCGATTAATGACCATTACGGCCATGCGGTCGGCGATCTTGTCCTGAAGAAGATCGCGGAGGCGGCGCAGAGCTGCATCCGCAGCACGGATGGCCTCATTCGCTACGGCGGCGATGAATTCCTGCTCTTTTTCACGGAGCTCTACGACCGCGATGTCTTTGTGCGCAAGGTGCTTCAGATTCGGAGCGCGATTGCGGACCTGACTTTCGAGGAGCATCCGGACCTGTATGTCAGCGTCAGTATCGGCGCGGACTATTCTTTCACGCTCATCGACGAGATTCGCGATACGATCGACAGCGAGATGTATAAAGCCAAAAAACTTCCCGGCCACTTCTCTATTAAGTGAGCTCGATCACGGTTACTGTTCTAAAGTGTCTGGTGAGTTACAGTTCACGGGGCACCACGGTGCGTAGCAAAAAGACCTTCCATCAGGGCGCATTCGAATTTGCGCGCAAATTGTAACTGTTCAGGACGGGCTCTTTGCGGAGAGAAAAACATGTCCTCAGCGGCGAA
>OMTP01000215.1 GCA_900313955.1 uncultured Lachnospiraceae bacterium
CGAAAATCGAATGCGCTCCGAAAGAAGGCCTTTGTGCTCCGCGCCGGGGTGCCCTGTGAACTGTAACAGAAGATCAGGCAATTATGTTGGCACTTTCGCTTGCTGAATAGATAAAGTGAGTTATACTAGGATAATAGCAAGGCGGTCACAAACCTTCTATAATAAGAAAGAAGGGAACTGTTGAGGGGGAGCTTTTCCTGAAGCAAAGATGTCCTTTCGAGCAGTTACCAAAAAAACAGAATCATGTAACTATTTAGGAGGCCGCCGGTTGTGAGTGATTGAAAAGCACTTCCTCCGCGGCTCTACGCTCCGCTTCGGTCGGCGCTAAACGAACGTCCACTGGACGTTCAGCGCCCCCTCAAAGGTCCACTCCGGAAGTGCTTTTCAATCACTCATGCGTCGGCAGTCCTGAACAGTTACAAAAATCATAAAGATCATCTGGGATCAGGTATATGAAATCAGTTGGAGAGAGGAGACAAGAATCATGGTAGAAATGATTGCGGGCGGTATCACCGCAGCAAAGGGATTCATGGCGACAGGCGGTGCAGCCGGGATCAAAAAGAATGGAAAGGATGACCTGGCACTCATCAAGTGTGAGAAGATGTGCACGGCAGCCGGCACCTTCACCAGCAACCGCGTCAAGGCGGCGCCGGTCATGTGGGATAAGAAGATTGTCACCGAGAAGGGACACGCGCAGGCAGTCGTCATCAACTCCGGCATCGCAAACGCCTGCACCGGGGAGCAGGGGCTCGCCTCCTGCAAGGCCAGCGCCGAAGCGGTCTCCGAGGCCATGGGCGTCCCGGCCGACGCAGTCCTCTGTGCCTCCACAGGCGTCATCGGTCAGCAGCTGCCCATGGACAAGATGGCTTCCGGCATCAGGGCTCTGGCTCCGTCCCTCGGTGACACCCTGGAAGACGGCCACAAGGCGGCCTGCGCCATCATGACCACCGACCGCGTTCCCAAGGAAATCGCCGTGTCCATGACATTTTCTGATGGAACGACGGCAACCCTCGGCGGCATCTGCAAGGGCTCCGGCATGATCCACCCCAATATGTGCACCATGATCTGCATCCTCGGCACGGACGCGGCCATTTCCCGCGACATGCTGCAGAAGGCCCTCTCGAGCGTCGTCCCCGAGACATTCAACATGGTCTCCGTCGACGGCGACACCTCGACCAACGACACCTGCGTCGTTCTCGCCAATGGTCTTGCAGAAAATGCAGCCATCACGGAAGAGGGCGAAGATTACGACACCTTCCGTGAGGCCCTCCTCATCTGCTGCACGACCCTCGCCAAGAAAATGGCCAAGGACGGAGAGGGCGCTACCTGCCTCTTCGAGTGCGAGGTTACAGATGCAGCCTCCCAAAAAGACGCCAAAGTCCTTGCCCGCTCGGTCGTCTCGTCAACATTGACCAAGGCGGCCATCGCAGGCCACGACGCCAACTGGGGACGCATTTTATGCGCCCTGGGTTACTCCGGCGTCGACTTTGATCCTGAAAATGTCGACCTCACAATCACAAGCTCCGCCGGCACGGTTCTCATTTTCACAAAGGGAAATGCCACGGATTACAGCGAAGACAAGGCCACGGAGATCCTCTCCCAGGACGAAATCCGCTGCATCTGCGACATGCACATGGGCGACGCCTCCGCATCCGCCTGGGGCTGCGACCTGACCCACGAATACGTCAACATCAACGCGGACTACCGCTCATAAAATTGTCTGGTGACAGGCACCAGACCAGCAGGAGATTATCAATATGGAAAGTATGGACAGCTGGATAGAGAAGGCGAACGTCCTCATCGAGGCTCTGCCTTACATCCGGGAATTCAATGGAACAAAGATTGTCGTCAAGTACGGCGGCTCCGCCATGAAGGACGCGGCCATCAAGAAGAGCGTCGTCCAGGACGTGGCACTCTTAAAACTCATCGGCATGAAGCCGATCATCGTCCACGGCGGCGGCAAGGAGATCAGCAAATGGGTCAAGCTCTCCGGCGGGACGCCTGAGTTTGTCAACGGCCTGCGCGTCACGGATGAGAAGACCATGGAGATCGCTGAGATGGTCCTGAATAAGGTCAATAAGGGACTCGTCCAGTACATGGAAGAAAACGGCGTCAAGGCATGCGGCATTTCCGGCAAGGACGGCGGCACCATGACCGTCAGAAAAAAGATCATTCCGAGCGGCCGCGACATCGGCTATGTCGGCGAGGTGAGGACGGTTGACACAGCCCTCATCGACACTCTGATCGACAAGGATTTCGTCCCGGTCATCTGCCCCATCGGCCTGGGCGAGGACGACTTCCGCTCCTACAACATCAATGCGGACGACGCGGCCTGCGCCATCGCAGCGGCGGAGAAGGCCGAGAAGCTTGTCTTCTTAAGTGACATCGAGGGCGTCTACCGCGATATGATGGATCCGACCACGCTCATTTCCGAGCTCACCGTATCCGAGGCAAAGCGCTTCATCCGCGAAGGCAACGCGGGCGGCGGCATGCTGCCCAAGCTGCAGAACTGCATCGGAGCCATCGAGGCCGGCGTCTCCCGCGTCCACATCCTGGACGGAAGAATTCTTCATTCTCTCCTCCTTGAGTTCTTCACGGACAAGGGCATCGGCACCGCCATCATTGCGGATACCGAGAGAAGATACTATCACGCGGACCAGGAATAAGAAAGGAAGAACAAGATGAGCAAGAATCAGGAGATTATCGATAAAACCGAAAAATACGCCCTGCATGTCTACAACCGCTTCCCGATTGCGGTGGATCACGGCGAAGGCGTGAGAGTCTGGGACGCCGACGGAAAGGAGTATCTGGACTTCATGGCAGGCATCGCCGTCTACGCGCTGGGCTATCATTTCCCGGGCTATGACGAGGCTCTCATTGACCAGACAAAGAAGATCCTCCACACATCCAACCTCTACTACCATCAGCCTCTCGCCGATGCAGCTGAAAATGTCTGCAAGGCCACGGGCATGGACAAGGTCTTCTTCACCAACTCCGGTGCCGAGGCCATCGAAGGAGCCTTAAAGACAGCCAGAAAATACGCCTATCTCAAGGATGGGAAAAATGACCACGAGATCATTGCCATGAAGGATTCTTTCCACGGCCGCTCGGTCGGTGCTCTCTCCGTCACGGGAAATGCCCACTATCAGGATCCCTTTAAGCCTCTCATGGGCGGTGTCAGGTTTGCTGAGTACAATCATATCGACTCCGTCAAAGAACAGGTGAATGACAGGACCTGCGCCATTATCATGGAGACAATTCAGGGAGAAGGAGGCATTTTCCCTGCCGATCCTGCTTTCATCAAAGAAGTAAGAAAGATCTGCGACGAGAAGGACATTTTACTCATTCTTGATGAGATTCAGTGCGGCATGGGAAGAAGCGGCAGCCTCTTTGCGTACGACTTATATGGGGTCAAGCCTGATGTTGTGACCATGGCCAAGGCTCTGGGCTGCGGCGTTCCGGTCGGAGCCTTCGCTGTCAATGAGAAGGTCGCAAAGAATTCCCTGGTCCCGGGCGACCACGGCACAACGTACGGCGGCAACCCCTTCGTCCTCGCCGCTGTCAATGCTGTCTTTGATCTCTTTGAGAAAAATGACATCGTCGGCCATGTGCAGAAGACGGCACCTTATCTCACAAAGAGTCTCGAGGATTTCAAGGCCCGTCATCCGGAGGCTGTGAAGGCCCGCCGCGGCGTCGGCTTTATCCAGGGGCTTGCGTTTGACGAGTCCGTTCCCGTGGGCCAGATATGCACGAAGGCTCTCGACAAGGGACTTCTCATCATTTCCGCCAGCCACAATACGCTCCGCTTCGTCCCGCCTCTCATTATCACAGAGAAAGAGATTGACGAAGCCATGGGAATTCTGGATGAGGTACTTGAAGAACTTGGATAAAAATCTCTGGTAACATCTTAAAACAGGGAGGCAGCTGATGCTGCCTCCCTGTCGTCATTTGGCTCAAATTGTAACTGTTCAGGACGGGCTCTTTACGGAGAGAAAAACATGTCCTCAGCGGCGAATTGTCCTTGCGAGCGAACCTTCATCATCGATCAGGCCTTCTTTTGAGCCGAGGAGGACATGTTTTTATCGAAGCAAAAGTGCCCTCCTGAACAGTTAC
>OMTP01000077.1 GCA_900313955.1 uncultured Lachnospiraceae bacterium
TTTTGCGCGCAAATTTACTAAGTCCGGATGGAAGGTCTTTTTGTGGAGCGACGTCGTGACCCACCCGTGAACTGTAACGCAGCCACTTTGCAGTTGACACATTTTCCCTGACATGGTAGGCTATAGAGGATGTGATAGAGGTTGCGGACTTCATGAGTCGCCGCGGGGATGCCGTAAGGAGCAGTTGAGCCGGGGCAAAAGGGAAAGCCGCCGAAGAAATCCATTTTCCTTAAAGATGGGCTTCTGGGCTTGCAGAGAAGATCTGCCTGACTGTCATCGTTTGATGGAGCGCTATCCGATTGTAGAGAGCAATCTGCTCATCTGTACGTTCGTGATGTGCCGGTCCATCGACCGGTTTTTTTGTTGCACAAGCGGGAACTAGGGAGGGCGTGTTTTCACGCAGAAAGGACGCCCTCATGAATAGTTGCCCATGCAAAAAAGGAGGAAGACTATGTCTATATTCAAAGGCGCAGGTGTCGCTATTGCCACACCTTTTCACGAGGACGGTTCGGTCAACTACGAGGAGTTCGACCGCCTCATCGACTACGATATAAACGGCGGCGCTGACGCCATCATCGTCTGCGGCACAACCGGCGAGTCAGCAACTATGACTCTCGAGGAGCACAGTGCGGTCGTCAGGCACTGCATAGAGTACGTCAATCACCGCGTCCCGATCATCGCGGGCTCAGGCTCCAATGACACCCAGGCTGCCATCGGACTCTCGAAGCAGGCAGAGGCGGACGGCGCTGACGGACTTCTTGTCGTCACGCCCTACTACAACAAGGCGACGCAGAAGGGTCTCATCGCCCATTACACCGCCGTCGCCGAATCAGTTCACACACCCTGCATCATGTATAATGTTCCCAGCCGCACGGGCTGCAACATTCAGCCGGCAACGGCCGCTTACCTCGGCAAGAACGTGAAAAATATTGTCGCCATCAAGGCAGCGTCCGGCAACATCAGCCAGATTGAGGAGACCAAGGCCCTGGCCGGTGACGCCCTCGACATCTACTCCGGAAATGACGACCAGGTTCTTCCGATTCTTGCCTGCGGCGGCATCGGCGTCATCTCCGTCCTCGCCAATGTGGCTCCAAAGGAGACCCATGCCATGTGCCAGAAGTTCTTCGACGGCGACATCGCAGGATCCCGCGACATTCAGTACAGGGCTCTGCCCCTCATCCATGCCCTCTTCTCCGAGGTCAACCCGATCCCGGTCAAGGAGGCCCTCAATTACATCGGCATCGCCGGAGGCCCGCTTCGTCTTCCGCTCACAACAATCGAGCCCGAGCATGCAGCCGTCCTCAAACAGGCCATGATCGACTTCGGTATCCCCGTTGTCGACTGAATCCACGGGAACGCAGTGGCTGCCTTCGCCAGTAAGTGAAGGCAGCCACTGTGTCCGTGTGCCCTGTTTTCACAAAAAAGCCAGGATCCCACTAATCATGGGATCCTGGCTTTTCTGACTTTCAGGATCAGGCGCGGAAGACGATAACAGGCGTTCCGTAGTCGGTGAGGTTCCAGATCTCTTCTGCAGCGGATTCGGGAAGGTTGACGCAGCCGTGGGAGCCGTTGCCCTCGTAGATGTCGCCGCCGAATTCTCCGTATCTCCACCATGCATCGTGGAGACCGTAGCCCTCATGGAAGGCCATCCAGTACTTGACGTGGGAGATGTAGGACGGCGTGCCGTCGGATTTCATTTCCCCGGTGAGGGAGGCGTCTTTCTCGCGGTAGTAGATCTCCCAGACGCCGGACGGGGTCGGGGTCGTGCTCTCATTTCCCGTGACAACATCGGTGCTGTAGACGCACTCGTAATTCTGGTAGACGTAGACCTCCTGGCTGGAGACATCGACTTCGACATAGCTGCCGCCAAACTGAGGATCTTTATCGTCCTCGTAGACGCTGTAGGTCACTTTCTTTTTAAGAGAAGTGTGCGCGGCCAGAGCGTTGTAGGTCTCCTGAGCCATGGTCGTCTGGTCGAGAGCGTGCCCGTGGACAGCCTCGGTCGGAACCTGGACGGTGCCGTAGTTGGTCGATTTAAAGCTTCTCGAATTGCCGTAGTTGTCGTCGTCAGCAGCGACAGAGGCAATCCAGTTGTTCACCTCCATCTGCAGCCTGCTTGTATCAATGTAGCAATAAGGATGCAGGGCGTCGGGCTGAGAGATCCAGTCCTTCATCGTGGAGGCGTCGAGTACTCTCTCCGATCCGTCGCTCATCTCGTAGGTGACCGTCTGACTCAGGAAGTCGTTGAGGTCCTCCATCTGCTTCTTCAGCTCCTTATCCGTGGAGAGAATGGTCGGATTCTCATAGACGCCGTCGGCCGTATCGAGATCCAGCTCACTTCTGTCCTCGCTGATTGCCTTCTCGATGGCGTCGATCAGCTTGTCCCGATCAGCCTTCGTGCCCTTGACCTCGGACTGAATCTCGAAGAGATTGTCGTCACCCGCGACAAGAGTCGCATTTTCCGATTCGGTTTCATTTTTCGGGAAGAGCTCAGGCCAGGTCGTGATCATTTTCCTGAGCTTTGATTTATTGTAAGTAACAGGGATATTTGCCGTGAGTGTCCGCGTCCCACCGAAAGCGCCCATGATCCACGAAAATGGATTCTGGCTTGTGAGCAGATCGCTCACTTCACTGCCCGGCTTATAGGTGAGGTCAATGTCCGCCCCCTTGATGGTCTCCGTCGAGCCGCCGCGGAATTCAAGCGTGAGGGAGTAATTGGCAATGGCCTTGGCGTAGGCCGCCTCCACCTCATCAACCGTCTTCTCGCCGGCATCGACTCCGTTGATGATGGTTCCCTCGATGAACTTGGAATTATACTGCTGGGCATTCGCGACATAGGTTGTTCCCAGGCAGGCGACGAGGGCCACATAGATGATCCCCATCTTCTTTCCCATCTTTTTGCCAAGCTTTCCTTTCGGCTTCTTCTCACTTAATTTTTTGAAAATGTTCAAAACGCTCTCCTCATTTGCCGGCCACTCCCCGGCAGGGGTTTTGAAAATGTCTCTGGCGCGCCATGCGCAAGGCTTATTGTATCACAATCCATAGAAACATTCGATGGTAAACATGACGAAAGTGGGGGATAAGAAAAATTTAAGACTTTTTTAATAAATGGCGCACTCACAGGAATGGTCTCTTTTTCTCGTGTTTTATGGAGACAAAGGAACCGTCCCCGTGTCCTCAAACCACTGCAGGGTCAGGTCGAAGTAGGCCTGACTGAGGTAGGAGCCGTCAATTTTATCGAAGGCGTGGTTGGCGAAGGGGATTTTGACAAGCTTGTTGTCAACGCCGAGGTAGTCGAAGGTGTCGGCCAGCTCATAGGTGGCCTCTGGCGGGACCAGGTGGTCACCCTCGCCGACCACAAGCAGGGTAGGCGGCGCGTCTTCCGTCACGAACTCGCCGGGCGTGATGCTGTCGTAGACGGCGCCCTTCTTCCACGGAGAACCGCCGGTGTAGGAGTAGACCATGCGCCGTGCGCTGCCCTGAAAATATTTGTCCGGATTCTCCCAGAAGCCGACCGGATCGGCAACCGGGTACTCGACGCTGATGGCGCAGATTTCGGGGAGCGGCACCCGCTGGCTCTTCCCGTCTTCCTTTATTTTGGCCGTCCTGTAATGACCGCTCGCAATCTTGAACCCCAGGTCAAGCGCCAGATTCCCGCCGGCTGAATCCCCGTAGAGGAAAATGCGTTCCTCATCAATACAGAGATCTTCTGCATGATAAGAAAGATAAGCCAGAGACCGAGCCAGCTCCTTCTCTGCTGTCGTACCGATGACAGAGACAACGACACTGCCATTTTCATCTTTGGATTTTTTCTCTTCGCCTGCCATATGTTTCTTATAGGTAGAAAGCGAGTAGTCGACATTGACCGCGACAAAGCCATTTTCTGCAAAACGGCGCGCATAATAGCTGTGGTTTTTGCGGCTTCCATAGATCCAGCCGCCTCCGTGGATAAAGACAGCAACCGGCTTCTTTGCCGACGTATCCGTCGGGGAGGAGTAGATGTCCATCTTGAGAGCATGCCCGTCATAGCTGCTGTAGGTCACCGTCTGCATCTCGATGTCCTTCTCCGGATCAATCTTGAAGCTTCTGGCAAGGCTGGCGTCCGCACCTGCCTCCCTGACTGCCCCCATCACCGACACCGTCACGAAGAGACACATGCCCATGACGATCCCGCTGAAAATGAAGTTGATCACAGCCGGCCATCTCTCCCACTTCTCGCTCTCCCCGTCTGTAAGAATCACTGCCAACAGGAATCCGCTCATGAGAAAAATGAACCCCGCCGCGAGAATAACCACATGCATCTGCCCGACCGTCGTGTAGCTTGCCACCGACCCATAATAAGGAATCCCGGGGAAAAGCGTCCCCAGCTCATGCGCGAAAAGGTACGCCGAACAGATGAAAAGAAGGAAAACCATCGAGAGCTTGACAACAGAAGCCGTCGCCTCTTTCGCTTCCCTCCTCTTCCCTTCACTCTCCACTCTTTTCTGCATGCCTCTTCCTCCCTTTGTCATCAGACATCTATTCTATCACACTTGACCGCTCATTATGACCTCCAACGGAAAAAGCGGCAAACTTT
>OMTP01000123.1 GCA_900313955.1 uncultured Lachnospiraceae bacterium
GCGACTCGCTGGGGTTGTGAGAGCCGGGAATGCCGAGGCGAACCCCAGCGGGAGGCCGAAAAAAGGCGACTCGCTGGGGTTGTGAGAGCCGGGAATGCCGAGGCGAACCCCAGCGGGAGGTCGAAAAAGGCGACTCGCTGGGGTGGTGAGAGCCGGGAATGCCGAGGCGAACCCCAGCGAGAGGACGAAAAAGGCGACTCGCTGGGGTCGTGAGAGCCGGGAATGCCGAGGCGAACCCCAGCGAGAGGGCGAAAAAGGCGACTCGCTGGGGTTGGGCAGATTTCTGAGAATGAGGAGGGATAGAAATGAAACGAATTGAGAAGATTCCGGTACCTGCGGTGCCGACCATGCTGGCGCTCTGTACTCTCGCCAACGTCTATGGGGGCCTCGGCTTTGTGGCCTTCCGCTGGACAGCCATGATCATAGGAACCATCTTCCTGTGCATTTATCTCTTAAAGATGATCATGTTTCCGGGAACCTTCAGGAAGGAGTACATTCCCATGGTGCCGTCGAGTCTCATTGCGGGCTTCACCATGTGCTGGATGGTTATAGGAAGCTTTTTCTATGAGATGGGATTTGCCATCGGCAAGGTCATCTGGGTGTGCGCAGTCTTCATCCATCTGACCCACCTGGTCATCTTCATCACACGCTTTATCCTATTAAAGAGATCGTGGGAGACGACCATGCCCTGCTGGTTCGTTACGCTCAACGGCATCATGGTCAGCTGTGTGACGGGTGGAGCCATGAACTTCAAGTGGCTGCTTGTTCCCATCACATGGTACGGCATCGTCATTTATCTCTGCTGCCTGCCCTTCATGATCTACAGACTCATCAAGAAGCCGATTCCCAGGGGAACCTTCCACACCATTGCCATCTTGCTGGCACCGGTCTCCCTGTGTATCGTCTCGATCATCAACGTGCCTGACACAAAGCCCATGGGCATTCTCTATCTCATGATTGCCCTCTACTTTGCGACATGCGCCATGATCCTCGTGCTCCTGCCAAAGTTCTTCAGTTACCCCTTCTATCCAGGCTACGCGGGACTCACCTTCCCCCTGGCCATCGGATGTGTGGCAGCAGGCAAGCTCTCAGGCTTCTTCGCAGAGACGGCCCCGGCTTTCAGCAGCTTTATGGCCCAGTTCCAGGGCTTCCTCATCTTCTTCACCACGACTATGGTCGGCTATGTGCTCATCAAGTTCGTGGCCATGCTCTTCAGAGTCGAGGATGCAAAGTGATTGAACTGTCTGGTGCCTGTCACCAGACAATTTCACTCCTGAACAGTTACAGTTTGGGTAACTATTCAGGACGTGTTTTTCACAAAGTAAGGATGTTCTTCTGAATCATTACCAATTTGGAGGAAAGCGAATTGACAAAAGAATATGTGACTTACGTGGAAGCGCAGAAGCGAATAAGGGAAAATGTGCATCCCCTGCCGGGCGTCTCTATGCGCCTTGAGCAGCTGCGCGGAGATATCCTCCTTGAAAATGTCTATGCCCCGATCAACCAGCCTCCGTTCCCCAGATCTCCGCTCGATGGCTATGCTGTGAGGGGTTCGGATACAGAGCATGCATCCCCTGACCGGCCGGTGATGATGGAGGTTGTGGGCAGGGTCTATGCCGGCTCGTCAGAGACGCCCTCCATGAAAGCTGACCAGTGCGTCCGTATCATGACGGGAGGCCGAATTCCGCCTGATGCGGATGCGGTGATTCGCCAGGAGGACACGGACGGTGGCGAGGAGATTGTGAAAATCTATAAGGGCGTCCATGCCTGGCAGAACTACTGCTATGAGGGCGAGGATTTTCATAAGGGCGATCTTCTTATAGAAGAAGGGACAGTTCTGGACTTCACAGTCGTCTCGCTTCTGGCCGGATCCGGAGTTTCTCAGGTGAAGGTTCCGAAACGCCCCAGGGTGACATTGATTTCCACGGGGGATGAGCTGAGGCCTCTGGATTCGCCTCTGCCGCCGGGGCACATCTATGACTCCAATCTATATGGGCTTGGTGCCCGCCTCTGTGAGCTCGGCATCAGCCATCAGTCCCTCCATATTGGTGATCATGCCGACCCTGTGAGGATGATGGTCATGTCTGCTCTGGCTGACAGCGACTTCGTCATTACGACGGGAGGCGTATCGGTCGGGCAGAAGGATATTCTTGTCAATGTCCTGGAGGAGCTTCTGGAAGATGAGAATCACAGCTATGAAGAGATCTTTTACGGCTTACAGATGAAACCGGGCAGCCCGTCCAAGCTCGTCATGGTCGACGGCAAGCCACTCTTGTGTCTCTCCGGCAATCCTTTCGCCGCAATCGCTGTCTTTGAGCTGGTCGGGAGGGAGATCCTCGCAGCTCTCACTGAGAGGCCTCTGCCCATGAAGCAGGGAAAAGCTGTTCTCAGGGGATCTTTCCCCAAGAGTTCCCGCGGCGAGCGCTTCCTGCGCACCCGCATTACGAGGGGCGACGTGACGGGTGGACTAGTCGCCGAGATCAGTGAGGCCAATTCTTCCGGCCAGATCCGGTCTATGCTCGGCTGCAACGGCTTCGTCGACATCCCCGCCGGCAGCGGGCCACTCACGGACGGGCAGGAAGTGAGCGTCCTCTACTGAGACTCCTCACTTTTTGATGAATTGACAATTCTGAGGAGGTGGACCCTCCCTGAATGAAAGAAGAACGGGAAAATGTGGAGTCTCATAGCTGAGAACTCCACATTTTTTTGCAATTGGGAAGATCCAAGGAGGGGTGCCCTCCCTGAAAAGCAGAATTTGTAACTGTTCAGGAGGGCACTTTTGCTTCGGGAAAAACATTCTACACTCCGTTTCGGTCGGCTGCTCTTCGAACGTCCACTGGAC
>OMTP01000307.1 GCA_900313955.1 uncultured Lachnospiraceae bacterium
AAGGAAGAAGGCCTTTGTGCGAAGCGACGAAGTGACCCACCCGTGAACAGTAACGGAGATCCGAACCCCCGTGAACAGTAACTACGCGGCATTTGTGTGAAGTTGACAGCTGTGGTATAATTTAGGAGTAAACTATTCACATCACATGCATCCGTCGGTTTTTACGTGAGCCCCGCTGCGCGGCCCGGCGGACAGGCATATGGCAAAGAAAGGAAAAAGATATAATCCGGTGGCGGGACGGATGCGATATGACAGCTATTGAGCAGAAAAACCTCATCACTGAAAAAAGAGCCATGCGATTCTCATTTGCGGGCAGCGCAAGTATTCTCGTTCTGGAGATCGCCTCGTGGTTCTTTACCCATTCCAACACCATTCTTATGGACTGCATCTTCGACAGTATGGATCTTATCCTGATCGGACCCTTCTTATTCCTGATTCCGCTTCTCTATAAGCCAGAGTCGGAAGAGCACCCTTTTGGTTATGGCACTTACGAATCTCTTTTTATCATTATCAAATATTCCGTGCTGGTTGTTGTCTGCGCTGTGCAGCTTGTGGACAACGTAAGGCTGATCAAAAGCGGCGGACAAATGGTCGAGGCGTCCGACGTCATCTCTTTTGAGCTCCTGACACTTGTCATTTGCCTGGCCATTTATCTCATTTTGCACCGTCATGCAAAAAAGACGCACTCCAGCATTATCGAAGCGGAACTTTACGCCTGGCGGTTTGATGTCATTTCCTGCATCAGCATCGCGGTGGTCTTCCTCATGGAACTTCCGCTCGAGCATACAAAGTTCGCCTGGCTCTGCCCTTACATAGACCCGCTCGTTGCCATCGTCATGACGATTGTTCTTCTGGTTGAGCCCTGTCAGGAAATTTATGAAAATGTAAAGAAGCTGCTCCTCGTCTCCATTCCGGAAGATCAGATGGCCGAAGTGAAGAAAATAGCAGAACAGGAAATGAATCAGTTTGACTGCAATGTCACTTTTGTGGATGCCGTGCAGACGGGACGCAAGACATGGATTGAAGTTTACTTCAGGAGCTCTGCTGAGGTTGTGCATATGCAGAACCTGACAGAGGCAACTTTTGTGATTCAGAAACAGATTGGAAAGATATTTGACGACGTCGAGGTGGAGATCATCCCGGACGTCATGGGGGTTCCCGCATCCGTGGGCAGCGCTGGCTGATTTACCGGATTCGGACGAAAAGGGATGACTCCTGTAATACCGTACACAATAAGTACAATGGCTTCTTTGAGTCTTACAACTCCCTGCAGGATGGAGAAGAAAGCATTGATGCCGTGTTCATTACAGACATTGGCATCTGGTGTGACACAGCCTGCAAAGGCGATAACAGGCTTATCATACTTTTTCGCGATATGAGCAACACCAATTGGCGCCTTACCCATACTGTCTGGGAGTCCATACGGCCCTCGCCGGTGATCACGATGTCTGCATCTTTGACATATTCCTCAAGTTTTGTCTCCTCAAGGACGATTTTGATACCGGGCTCAAGGACAGCATTAGTAAATGTCAAAAAAGCAAATCCAAGGCCACCGGCAGCACCGGTCCCCGGTTGCTCTGGATCCGCCTTGGAAAATTTCTTCTTTGCAAGCTCTGCATAAGCAGCCAGCCACTTGTCCCATAGTTTAAAGAAAGGAAAAGCCCTACGGATGCCAGCTAAGTTTGGCTTGATGCTGGGTGACCCGTGAACTGTAACGTTACTGTTGGCTGCCCTATCATCATGGAGGTTAACCTTTGAACGAAACTAAGACTATTCTGTTTAAGCAGAACTATGACGTAGAAATAAATGGCACGGGGGATCAAAAGCGGGGCGCTTCTCACAGCACCCCGTTTTTTTCCTTTCACCGTCGGCAGACGATATCCTGTTTTTTCCTCCCTAAGAGTCCCAGAGAGCCGGCCCCTGCCATGAGAAGGATAGCGAGGAGGGTGATCACAAGGGCACTTCTGGCACCAGTCGACGGCAGATGGACGACCAGAGTATTTGTGATCTGGAGGTCGGGGCCGACATAGTATGTTGCATCGGCTGTGGTGTCCTTGATCCAGTTGCTCATGACTCTGTATGTGTAGGTATTACCTTCCTGTAAAGTTCTCTGGACAGTTACACCTGCGCCGGAATTGGATGCATATTCGTTTTGAACACCTGAATAATAGACCCAATATTCATTGTCACCATACTTTGTAGATCCGGAGGAGGCATCATTTACTGTGCTTCCCTTAGCTTCAATAATGCGATAGACATAGAAGCGGCCTTCGGATGCACCACCAGGTGGACAAATGTCAAGATTTTTGATGACAGCTTTCCAGGTATCTGTCTTTTTTTCGCCTTGCCCGGTTTTCCAATCGAACCATTGATTTGAACTGACCGTAAGTGCATTTCCACTGATTGTGAGCTGCTTCTCCGTCACATCTTCCCACCTGTCTTCCGGCAGATTTGCAGGCACCTGGAGATAGCCCTCCTCATCAAACCACTCATAAGAAGGACTGTCAGAACCGTCACCGCCTGCATTTCCATCCGAGAGCATTTCAGCAGGATTTGATACAGCGCGCTGGATCTTGATGCGAATCGAAGATGGGATAGCATCATAGTCTGAGACAGTGCCCTTCCACTTCTTGATCAAGGAAAGCGATGTCTTTATATCGGCAGAGTTCCGTAAGGTCGTCGTATCACCATCCACGGTACTGTCCATTGCCGTATATTTCTGTGAACCGGCATAAACCGTGTCCCCTGTTTTCGCAGCCAACGGAACACCGTTCGCATCCGTTACGATCTTTCCACTCTGATCTGTTTTCACCTCTTCTATGTGATAGATATATTCTCCCTGCGACTGATCATTATTGACATATTGATCCAGATTTTCAGCACTGTTTTTCCACTTATTTGCCTTGTTCAGTACCAGACAATACTTATCAACAGAGCTTGATGCTCCCTCATTCAGGGCAACAACTTCCGGTGTGGACGTCGCGCTCTCCTGTCGTGAAACCATAGCATAGATCACTGCATCATCACTCGGGTACCAGTCGGTCACTTCATCATCGCCATAGAAGAACTTTTTCTCAACATTTAGAGAAATCTTCGGGACGAGGTTGAACTCCACCTTCATATTGGACTCCCACTGGCCGCGCTCCATATAGTACATGGTCAGTGTGTGCTCGCCAGAGTACAGATCATTCACGGCCTGCGTGGAACCAAGAAGTGTTCTGAGGCTCATAGTCTGTGCAGATGCAGACGAAGATATGCTGCCTGTGGATGTCGTAAGACTCTGCGTTCGTCCACTCTCATATTCCGTCGAAGTGCCAACAGCCGGGCTTGCCTTGACCTTGCTGACATAGGTCGACGAAGCCGGTAAATAGTCGCTCTCCAGCTGTGTCGTCGGAGAACTAGTACTGTTATAGCTGGAATATGTATAGTGGTACTGTCTGTTTTTGCTGAAATTAATACTTCCGCTGACTCGTCCGTGATCACCTCCAAGATCGAGAACAAGTTTGTCATCAATAAATACCCATACATCATCGTCACCGGAAAATGTGAAGCACATTGGCGCTGTCGTTGCTACGCCATTTTTTGTTCCGGTAACATTTCCGTCAGAGCCGAGACGGAACGTGAAGGAAAGCTTCGTTCCAAAGCCATAGTTGTTCTGTGTAGCGCTCGGACCGGTAAAATCCGTACTATTGAGCGGGAAGAATCCATATGTGTTGGATACACCATTCAGACTACTGGCCGCATTTCCCTGCACCGTACCGGTCGCGTCCGTATTCTTCGACCAGGCATCGACATCTGTACCGGTTTTATCAGTTGCTCCAGTGGGAACATGGTTTGTATTGAAGTTCTTCCACTGGGTCTCGAGCGTTGCCTGGTTGGTGGCAGGCATATACTGTGCCTGAGAAGTTGTCCTCAAGTAACCATTCTCCATATGCAGCGTGGTGCGCGCACTGTCGAAACCGTAGTACATAATCCCGTTGCCATCGCGATCGTAACGTGTGAACGGGAAATCAACGTTGTCATATACCTTGCCCAGAACTGCATTCTTGCTGTTCTTTCCGAGAAGGAAATTCTTGTTGAAGAAGGGCAGATCAACACTGCTACCAGCTGCCTTGATTCCATCACTTAAATCATTCTTCACGAGGCCCTGCGATGCCATGTCATACTTCCTGTCTGTATCATTTCCATCTCCATTCATATCCTTCGTTGAGTTGTTCATGGAGAAAAATGCATTGGTATCATCATACCCGTAGAGTCCCATGGAATCTGCGATGTCTGTAAATGGATTGCCCCAGCCAGTAATAGTTGGCTGAAAATGTCCCGTGTAGAGCGGATAGGTCACCGCTCCGTCTGTATTGCCACTATAATTTTTGCCTTCATAGTAGTCGCTCAGTGCCTGATCAAACTGGCGGAAAGTTGCATAGTTCCAGCTGGATCCATCGCTGTTGTTATAGTTATTTTTATCATGATCAGAAAATGCCTTTGCCCGGTTGAGTCCATTTAACTCCACATCGGAGTAGTAATCATAAAATGTCGACGGAATCCAGACAGTTTCGTCGTCATCCGGCTTTGAGCTGTCGCTACCCTGATTGTCGACAGGCTTTTCTTCCTTCTTCGCCTGATTTTCTGTGTGCGGATCCCTGACTTTATAGACAACATCCCAATAGCCGGAGCGATATGTCGCGGAGTGGCTGCTCACAGACATATAGACATAGGGGTCGGCTGTGTCCGCATAGAAACATTGCCCGGAGTAAGAAGAAGGCAGAGCAACATACCCTGTGTCGTAGCCGATGTACTGAGATGCGTCCGTTGAGACAGCCGCTTTCAGATGTTCCTTGGAATCTGCAAAGCGAACATAAGCTGCATCCGCAGGTACATCGACCTTGAAGGTATACTTGTACTCATTGTTTCCCCGGACAACTGTCTGGACGTCGCTGCCCTTGAAGATCTTGTAGCCGCTCTCACTTCCAGAATACGTGTCAATGAGAGTTTTGTCGCCCCTATAAAAGGCAACCCATAAATCCCCGAAGAAATCTGATCCCTTATTGTATGAGTAAGGGATGGAATTCTCTTTCAGCCTGTCGCCCTCCTGGTCGAGCCTTGAGAAAGTTGCATCGTAATAAATAAAACCATCATTGGCCGTGTCGGACAGAACAGCAATCGGTGTGCCAAATTCCTCTGTCTTATCATTTTCCGTCTTTCCTGCCGCTGCCAGGCTTCCCTCGGCATAGGTTACCTTTGCGATAAGCCTCAGGGATGACGGAATTGTGTGGTTCTTTCCATCTTTATCCTTGCCATTTGCTGTGATCGTCACTTTATTAGGATCCGAAGAATCCTGTTTAATATCGATCCCGTCGACAGTCGTACCGCTCATATCGACGACACTCCACTCGACAGAGTCTGTACGGATTCCGCTTCCCAGAAGAAGATTAGCCGATACAGTATCCGTACTTCCTTCCTTCGTCAGATCGAGTGTCAGCGCATCCGGATTGATTTTGCCGTTCACGACTTGAATATTCACTGTATTGCTGGTGACAGTTGCAGACACCCCCCTCGAGGCATACAGGTTGGGACCAGTCACCTTAAGCGTGGCTGTACCTGCCTTGATTCCATTCATGGACAGCGTGGTTCCCGAAGTCGTGTATGTGTTTGAATCGCTCTCTCCACTAGTGCTGCGGACAACGGTCGAATCAGAAAGGATCCATGTCATGATCGCATCACCTGAGTAAGCCGGAGAGGACGTTACCATCGCACTTGTTGTCTGTCCCACAAGAAGTGGATGATCCCCCACTGTGAGTTTCAACCTGTTCTTGTAGATCGAAATAGTCTTGAGATCTGAGGTAGAAGGTTGATAGATGTTGTCCTTTTTAAGCTTCTGATTTTGGTTGTAGACAATCGTCTGCACAGTACTGCCCTCTGCCGGGTCGTTGTCCAGATAGAAGCAGTCTCCGTCCTTCAGGTCCGCGATCTGTCCAAAACTTTCTGTAAATGATTTCGACAGGTTAGCCGTGCTACTATTATCAAAACTCTCGCCATCATAATAGGACAAGAATCTGAAATCTTCCGCATCGGACGGTAAATCGTAGGCATAGACGGCTTTCCCATCTGTCGAATAATAGTCTGTCGCCTTATCGATGTTGGCCACTTTTGTAACATAGCCGCTTGCATCTTTATACATGACTCCGACAACGCTGGTCCAGAAACCGCTGCTCTCATATGGCTCTGAGTGACTGCCATCTGCAGGCAGAAGGGTGCATTTCGTCCAGAAGTAAATGCGCTTTGTCTTCGTTGTTTCCTGTCCCGGCCGCTTTCTCTTGACAGAGACATCCACTGTGAACCCTTCCGTGGTCCCGTCCTGAAATGTCGCTGTTCCAGTTACCCGGTACCACTCCGTCGCTCTTGTCGGATCTTCTGTTCCCGGCGTCGCCGTCACAACAGCTGTCGCATGGGTTGGGTCAGAGGCATCCTCAGTAACGGAGACATTGGCTGTAGAATTGTCAATGTATTCATTGTTATGCCATTTCAAGGATTCTGAAGACCAGGTAATCTTACTGATGGAGACATCTTTACCCAGCTTCAGCTTTATCTTCTGGCTGTCGCTTGCTTCTTTTGTCAGGTCAAGCGCTATGTCGGAAGTCGACGCAAGGCGTGCATTGACAACATTCAGAGTAACCGGGTTCGACGTAATGTCCGCACCATGATTAACGAGATCCGGTCCCTGAACTGTAAGCTGTGTTTTTCCTGCCTTTTTTCCGATCACGGCTGCATCCATCTCTGCAAAAGTCGCTTGATCTGCTTCAGTGACATCATCTGCATTGGAGGCAGGCGCAAAATGCACAATGCCGGATGTATCACTTTTGAAAGTAATCTTCTCCGTCGTTCCGTACAGTGGCGATGGGTTCGCCGTGGCGGTGGCCTTCTCACCGACAAGAATTGTGCTCTTATCGAGTGAAAGATGCAATGTCTGGAATTCCACACTTGAGATCGTGTTGGAAGGGAAACTGGAAAGTGCTGCAGCGTTCTGCTTCGTATCATTATCCGTATATCTGGTTTTCAGTTGGAAGCAGGTTCCGTCGTCAATATTCGTCACCACATTTTCCGTCTGCCCATTGTTTCCCTGGCTCCAGTCGTCGTATTGTCCTAACTTAAAGATAATGCCGGTCGTTCCGTCGGGGACATCATAGTAGTAGACCGTGCCTCCCTCCGAATCGACATAGTCTTTTGATGCAACCATCGCCTCGCCCCTGACATCATTCTCGCCCCATGTCCAGATATAGACGGGATTGGACCCGCCCCAGGCTCTCTTGTGATCGTCGCTTCCTACTTCAAATGTTCCTTTTTGATTCCAGAAGTAGATTCTCTTATATCCGCTTTCCACGAGCGGGTCCTGTGCGTTGGAATACTTGATGAAAACTTTTGTATTATAAAAGAAGTTGCTTATGTCGCGTCCACCGACGTAGGCACCAAGATACACCGTCTCCTGCTTGACGCTCGGCTTTTCCGGTTTCTTAATCGTAAAGGTTGTACTCGACTCTGTGGAGAATCCGGTACTCAGGCGAGGAGCCGAGCTCGTGACTGTTGCATCTGCATTTGTTCCCTCATCTGTCCTATAGGACCACTGAAAGCCAGGGGATGTGAACTTGTCAGCGCCCACGAAACTTACATCGATCGTCGCCTCATCTTCCTTCATTTTCGTGAAGTCAATGACCCTCTCCTCAGGGGTCATACCAACAACGCTGACAGGGATCTCGGCAACGTCATACCTGGTCAGCGTATTTCCGTCCAGGTCGGCGTAAACATTTTCCATCTGCACATGAACAGTCGTATCTCCCGGATTGACGGGGTAAATGAACACGGGGTCCGTCTGGGTTCACACGGATGCAACATCCGGGTTCTCGACAGTGATTCCACCGCTCACGGGCTTGGATGTGCTGAGATAGTAATAGGTGCCCTTGTCATAAATCGGCGTCTGGCGTGCGACAGAGCCCATGGCGACGCTCACCTGATGGGGTGTCGTCTTCGATGTGCTCATATCGAGCAAAATGGTCACGGACGACGGGCTCAGGGTGTAGTCCTTCTGCTCCGTCCAATAGAGGACGTAGGTAGTGGGGCTGATCTTATAGATCTTTTTGTCGTCCTTGAATTTGACATTCGCGTAGACTTTGATTGTCGATGGATTTTTCGGACTTGTGGCATGTTTACTGACGGTCAGAGTCGCCGTGGCACCGCTCTTCGTCGTCTCAATCGGTGTGATCTTGCCATAGGTGGTATTATTGCAGACCCAATTAATTTCTTCTGCCTCAACGCCTTCCGGGAGGGTCAGCTTGAGTGGCCAGTCCTGGCTTGAGTTCGGCTCTTCGTCGTACATGCGCAGTTTCAGACTTTTCGGATCTAATTCCGGGACGACAAACTGGCATGTCTCCGTGTTGGTCTGGGTGATGGTCTTGGTCTTGTCGGAAGTGCTGAATGTCACTTGATAGGTAACATTAACGTCCGCTGTGCCGACATGCTGGCCCATCATCTGCCGACCGCTCGAGAGATCTCTTACAAATGTGAAGCATGGATCCTCGGTCGTATCTGTGATCTTGACCGATGTATAGGTATAGGTGTTGCCGTCCGCATCCGTCACAGTCTTTTTCTTGAGCGCACTCGGCGCAGTGACAGTCAGAGTTGTCGTGATACTGCGCGGAACGACAAAGCGGCTGGCGATCATATCCACCTCGTTGGGATTAAAGAGGGGCGTTTCTTCTGTTGCCGGAGCCTTCCTCGGTCCTTTTTTCACTTCCTCCTTCGGGGTCTCTGCTGTCTCTTCCGCCGCCGGGGTCTCCGTTATCTCTTCCAATGCTTTCGGGGTCTCCGTTACCTCTTCCGCGTCGATCCTCTCCACGAGCGGCTTCCGCATCGTCTTTCCGACCGCGTCTTCCCAGACACTTGCACTCATGTAAAAGGCCTGCTTGCCCTCTTTTGCTGTCTCTTCTTTTGTCCAGGCCGGCTCGTCTGCAGAGATCCCCGCGTCAGCAGCCTCTTTTGCTGAAAATGGCACAAGGACGCTCCATTTTTCTTCATCGCTCACGCCGATCACCATGGATCTGTGGTCGCCATTTTCTGCAGCTGCGATCGGATAGCCCTCCGCATCGAGCGAAACAGTTTCTTTTTCATAGTAGGAAAATGAAATGTACTCCCATGACTTTGGGATTTTTGCCGTATAGATCTCACCGCCCGCGGCGTCTTTTGCGCCCGTATCGGTCATCCTAATTTGCTCAAACTGCATGTTTTTGGCGCCATCCGTACTTCCATAGAGTGCATAGGCCGACACCTGATCCATGGGCTTCTCCATGTGCTGCACCCAGAGATCAGCAGTGCTGCCTTCCATATTCTTATTCCAGAATGTCAGCTGGGCAGAGCTGTCCCGGTTGACCAGATTGATGTCTCGGGTCTCCTCTGTGAGATAAGGATTGATCGTCGAAGCGTTGGACGCCGCACCTGTGCCCGTCTTTGAATCTGTTCCAGTTTCTGAGACAGCCTGGACCCCAGTCCCCTGACCGGACGCACCATCTGTTCCTGTCTCTGAGACAGCCTGGACCCCAGTCCCCTGACCGGACGCTCCATCTGTTCCTGTCTCTGAGACAGCCTGGACCGAATCTGTCCCGCTGCCACTCGTCGTATCGGCGAAGGCCGCATAAGGCATAACACTCGTTATTACCATAATCCAGGTGAGCATAAAGCTCAGCATCCTCCTCGCCGATGTTCTCTTCCATTCTGCCTTTTTCATCATCTTATCCTCCTGTCTTCCCTTTTCGGCCTCTATATTCGATGACTTATGGTCTATCCGACGTCGTTCCATGGCCTGTATAATGCACCAATAACAGTGGACACCTGATTTAGTGTCGTACCAACTTCTGGGACGTCTGCACAATCCTCACCCAGAGTCCTGGCTACCTATTCAATCTGCGCGGTGCGGTTCCAGGGCTTGCATGGTACGGTTCCACGGGTCGCGTGGCATGGTTCCATATTTTCATGGAAAGTTCCATGGAAAATATGTGGAACCGTTTCTGGTCACAGGTGTCCAAGATAGCTTTACATATATTCGTTTCTATGATACCAAAAAATTATGTTGGCGTCATTGGCAATACTGTGAAAATATCAGCAGATAAAATTATGCATGTTGCACAAGTAAAAGGAGACGGTTGCGGATTCTGCTTAGCACAGTTTACAGTTTGGTCAGATCGAAAAGCAAATTATAAACTTGCGAAACCGGCTGGCCGCATAGGGCAGGGTCGATTCATCCTGCATGGCCAGGCACACCCTTCTTGTAATAGGCTCCGCGCGGGGTCGCACGGCGACTTCTTTCTCAAATCCCTGGATGACATTTTCAAGAGGAGCGTTACGCCCAGGTGGCTCTTCACCATCGACAGAATGGAGTAATCGTCCGTAACCCGGTAGGCGGTATGCATGGGGACGCCGCGGTCCGCAAATGCCTTCTGCGCCGTGCTGTACCGCCCCTCATCCAGTAGAATGATCGGCTCCTCCGAGAGGTCCGCGAAGGAAATGCTGTCTTTCCCCGCAAGCGGATGATCCGGTGGAAGCACGGCAAACATCCTGTCCTCGTACAGAAAGTCGCAGGTGAGGTCCCCCGCAACTTCCTCCGACATAAAGCCCAGATTCACCTGGTCCGCCTTGAGCATGGCCTGAATCTCCGTATAGCCTCCCTGATAGAGCTCGAAGGAAATGCCGGGGTACTTGTCCCTGAACTTCTGCATGAGAGGCGGCAGTATATCCCGGCTCACGCTGGTAAATGTCCCAATCCGTATTGTCTGCCCCAGGAGCCCCATCACCTCGCGGTTCTTCCTCTCGAGTACCTGCTCCGCCGTGTAAATGGCCTGAAAATACGGGGCATACATCTTCCCATCTTCTGTCCACGAAATTTTGTGTCGCCTCCTGTCGATGAGGCAGGTAGAGAGCTCCTTCTCCAAAGATTTGACGGCGGCGCTGATCGAGCTCTGGGCATACCCGTACTTCTCGGCCGTCTTCGTGAAACTTCCCTCTGCGACAACCTCACAGATCATTCCGTATTTCGAGAGCATCTTTCATCACCCTTTCCCGCCTGCTTTTGAATCGGCGTTAATATTCACGGGTAGGTCGGATTGGAGTCAAAAACACATCGTCAGGAGCGAATTGCCCTTTCATACTGACCTTCGTCCTTGAGCAGGAATTTGCCTGGTTCACCTCCAACCTCTTCCTGTCCGCTGGTGCCGCCTCTCTTGCGGTGCTCGCCGTGCAGATGATCGCGAATATACTTTGACGCAGAAAAAGGGCTGCCGCACATTTCGTGCGGCGGCCTCTTTTTTGTAAACCGTTCAGTTTAGAATAGGTTAATGGATGATCGACCCAAAGAGCATCTGCGCGACATAGAAGTAGATGATGAGTGAGCAGGCATCAATGATGGTCGTGATAAAAGGGGTCGCCATGATGGCCGGGTCTGCGCCGCATTTTTTGGCGATGAGCGGGAGCATACCGCCGACTAATTTCGCCAGGATGACCGCGCAGAAAAGCGACACACTGACGACGGCCGCGTAGGTAAATACATTTTCATAGTGAGTTGTCGCGAAGACGGAATACATGAGGTAAATGCGCAGTCCGTTGACAACTCCAAGAATAGAACCGACGATGAGAGCGATGCGGAATTCCTTGAAGACAACTCTGCCGAAATCCTTCGTGGTGATCTCGCCCAGGGCAAGGCCGCGGACCATCAGTGTACAGGTCTGATTGCCGCAGTTGCCGGGCGTGTCCATGAGCATGGGCATGAAAGAGACCAGAAGAGGAAGAGCCGCAAAGGTCGCCTCGTAATGGGTCGTGATCATTCCTGTAAATGTCGCCGAGAGCATGAGTATGAGCAGCCACGGAATACGCTGCCTGGCGTGCTGCCAGACAGAGGTTCCGAAGTAAGTCGCTGTGGAATCCTCAGGAAGAATAGCGGCCATCTTCTGCATATCCTCGGTGGACTCCTCAGTCAGGACATCAACAGCATCGTCGATCGTGACGATGCCGACCAGCATACCCTCTGAGTCAACGACCGGCATGGATGTGAAGTCGTAATGCTGCATCTGGCGGGCGACATCCTCCTGATCATCCGTGACATTGACGGAAATGACGTTGTCGTCCATGATACTCGAGAGCTTTGTCTCAAGGCTCGACAGCATGAGGTCCTTGGCTGTGACGACGCCGACCAGCTTGTTTTTCTCCACCACAAATCCAGTGTAGACGGTCTCAGCGTCCTCTCCGTGCTCCCGGATCCAGTCAAAGGCCTGGGCCACAGTCCAGTCACCGGACAGACGCAGATACTCCGGCGTCATGATACTGCCCGCCGATGACTCCGGATAATGGAGCAGGCGGTTCAGGCTGTCGCGCGTCTGCTTCGAGGACTTTGCCAGAATCCGCTTCACGACGCTGGCGGGCATATCCTCCAGAGTATCCGCCGCATCATCAAGACTCATTTCCTCAATGGCGTTGACAATTTCGGTATCCGAGAAGCCCTCGACAATGCTGTTCCTCGCTTCATCGGACATAAAAGAGAAAACCTCTGCTGCCACATCCTTCTTAAGCAGTCTGAAGACAACCAGGGCGTTGTTCTCGTCCAGGCTCTCCAGAAGCTCAGCGACGTCGGCCGGATGCATGTCGGCTGTTCGTTCTCTCAATTTCTTGTACTGCTTTTTCATAAGAAGCTGCAGGAGCTCCGCCCTTGTGAGCTGCTCCTCATCCTTCTTTTCCTGAAGTTCCTCCATTGCACACTCCTTCTACTGCCGCGTTTCCCTTCCTTACGCGGAAAAATGGGCGCAAAAATAGCGCTGTTTCATCTGCAACATCACGTGATGAACGAACCGCATGCATAGAAACCGCGCTGAACTTCTCGAAAAAAGCTATTCTGCTGCTTTGTCATTTCACACAAAAAATGCCTGTTCTGCTACATTGACGAACAGGATTCCTGCATGAGCAATCCAGATCTGCCTCAGAGCCCGGAGCAGATTCGCGCATCGGTGATTCGTTCGTCGGTGATTGTCTGAATCCATAACTTGTACCTGCTCCTTTCTTCCAAATATTTGAAAACTGACGACATTATTATAAAATCCTTCCATGGAAAATGCAACCTCGAAGAAAAATGCACGCATCCATTTTTCGTTTTTTAGTTACTGTTCACGGGTGGGTCACTTCGGCGCTTCGCACAAAGGCCTTCT
>OMTP01000124.1 GCA_900313955.1 uncultured Lachnospiraceae bacterium
TATTTATTTCGCCAATTTCGGGATTTTCATATGTACAGAAACCCCTATGATTGTGATTAATCTGAAACCCAATGACATCATGTTTAATTCAGGAGTCATGTTGATCGACTTGAAACGCTGGAAAGAGCAGCAGATAGAGAATCGCCTTATGAAGTTTATTGCGATGAAAAAAGGCCATATTCAGCAGGGTGATCAGGGGGCGCTGAATCATGTGCTGAGCCATGACGTGTATTGTTTTCAACCAAAATACAATTCCGTCACGATTTTCTATGACTTCAGTTACAAAGAACTCCTGGAATATAGGAAGCCAGTTTCAGGGTATTACAACGAGAATTTGATCAAAGTAGCAGTTGAGGATCCAGTACTTATCCACTTCACGACAAGTTTCTTAAGCAAGAGACCTTGGATGAAAGGGTGCAGGCATATCTACTGCAGAGAGTGGAGACGCTATAAGCATATGAGTCCTTGGAAAGATGAGCCACTCAGGGATGATCCGAGGAGACCATGGAAGATACATATTTTTAGGATGTTACCAAGAGCTTTCGCAATCTTTGTGGCTAGTTGGTTTCAAGTGTATGGAAGACCATTTAAAAATGCGATAAAGTATAGCAAGTAGGGAACAAATATAAAACAGCGGTTCTAAAATATTTCTACTGTTATTACTATATCATGGCTATTCTATTTGAGATAGCCATTAAGCGATTGTGAAATTTTTGAGAAAAATCGAGGTAAAGATGATAAGTCCGAAGTATATTGCGGAAAAAACAATGACACCAGAAAAACGAAAGAGTGCAAAGAATGATTATTTTGCATATTATAATGGGGCAGAAGTACAGTAGGATATATGAGGGCGTTTTATGAGTGATAAAAAAATAGGTGTTGTCTCCTGCTACTTCCAGCCCAACTACGGCAGTCAGATCCAGGCCCTTGCGACCCAGATGGCGCTCGACAAAATGGGATACGAGAACGAGACCATCAATATGGAGGGCATCAATCCTCAAATAAAAAAGAGAAAGGTCAAGTACTTCGCGAAGGCAGCGGTGACAAGCGATATTCTTCTCTTCAAGTTTGGCATGGCGGCCAACAGGGTGAGAAAGAAAGTCGTAAGAGATGATTACGCTATACTCTCACATGAGAGACAGATCGAGTTTAAGGAGTTCTACGAGGAACATTTTCGTCTCTCAGAGAAATGCGATTCCTTTGAGGCACTCTCAAAGTATGTCGGTGAAAATTACGATGCAGTTCTCGTTGGGTCTGATCAGCTCTGGCTCCCAGCCAATATTATGGCGGACTATTATACATTGAACTGGGTGCCGGAAGATGTGAATACCATTGCTTATGCTACAAGTTTTGGTCAGTCCGAGCTGCCAGCGGATATAGAGAAGAAAGCAGAAGTTTTCCTTCATAAAATTCGACACATTAGTGTCAGAGAAGAATCTGGTCAGAAACTGATAAAGAAGATCGCGGACAGGGATGTCCCGGTAGTTTGTGATCCTACACTCCTCTTCACGGGAGAGGAGTGGATGAGCATACAGCAAGAGGAGCCGATCGTCCAGGAACCATACATTTTCTGTTATTTCCTGGGGAACAATTCTCCCCACAGGGAGTTCGCTTCAAGGCTAAGAGAGGTCACAGGACTCAAGATTGTAGCCCTGGCAAATCTTGACGAGTATGTCAAAGCAGATAATGGTTATGCTGATGCGACTCCTTACAACATCAATCCAGCGGATTTCCTGAACCTGATTCGTAATGCTTCGTATGTGTGCACAGATTCCTTCCACTGTTCAGTCTTCTCTATTTTATATAAGAAGGAATTCTTCACATTCAGGCGCTATGCGCGCAAGACAAAATCTTCAACGAATAGCCGCCTGGATACTCTTTTCCATCTCTGTGGTATTAAAGATCGACTGATGACAGGTGGAGAGAACATTGATAAATGCCTGAAGATCGAGACAGACTTCGATCAGGTTCATGAGAAAATAGCTGCGATCAGAGACGAATCCTATCAGTATCTGAAAGATTCTATTGAAAATGAGCGGGGAACAGACTTTGATTAAGATAGTAGATAATAGAAAATGCTGTGGCTGTACAGCCTGCGCCAGCATTTGCCCGGTCAACTGCATAGAGATGGTTGAGGATGAGGAAGGATTCCTCTATCCAAAAGCTGATGAAGAAAAATGCATCGGCTGCGGAGCCTGTGACCGCGTCTGTCCGGTTCTCAATTATAAGAAGAGAATTACGTTCGACGAGACTGCCTGCCTCGTTCAGAATAAGGATGAGAAAGTTCTCAAAGAGAGCACATCTGGCGGTGCCTTTACTGAGATTGCAAAGTATGTGATCAAGAGGGGAGGCCTTGTTTACGGAGTCGAGATGTCAGATGCCCTTGTCGTTCGCCATACAGCCGTAGATAATGAGGCAGATCTAAATAAGTTCCGAAATTCCAAGTATGTGCAGTCTTATCTGGGAGACACTTTCAAAGATGTGAAAGATCAGCTCGGGAGCGGAAGATTCGTCTGCTTCTCCGGAACACCATGTCAGGCGGAGGGACTTCTTCAGTTTCTTGGGAAAAGGCCAGAGAACCTAATATTGGTCGATATCTCGTGCCGTGCTGTCCCCTCCCCGGGAGTCTGGAAGCGATACGCAGACTATATGCGGGAGAGCCATGGTGAGATTCAGAGTGTCCGTTTTCGCGACAAAGGACTTGGATATCAGTACTCAACGATGTATATTAAGACACGAGACGGTGATGAAAGGGAAGGTATCGAATCTGCTCCTTGGCTTCGGATGTTCTTTTCAGGGATGATCACGCGGCCTTCGTGTTCTGAATGCAAATTTCGGTCACCATATAGAAAGACAGATCTTACGATCTGGGATTGCTACCCAACCTATCGAATGGCGCCAGAGTTCGATGAGAACTTAGGAACAACTAGGATTCTTGTTCATACCGAGAAGGGAAGAGAGGTTTTCCATGAGATCCGAGACAGCTTCCGCATTCATTCGATATCGTTTGAGGATGTGACGGAGGGCGTCTATGAGATGCAGTTATTCCATACAGGGAATCCGAGGAGAAAAGAGTTCTTTGAGGATTATCAGAGTATGAGAATGGGGGAAGTTATTGAAAAGTACTTCCCAGAGACAGGGAAAGTCAAAGCCAAGAAAACCATACGAAGAGATATGAATAAGTATGGAATAGACAAGACACTAAAGCATATCCTCAGAAAGGAATAAGGTCATGGCACTTGTGAGCATCATTGTACCCGTCTACAAGGTACCGGAGAATTATCTTAGGAAGTGTATAGAGAGCATTCAGCAGCAGACGATGAAGGACATAGAGATCCTTCTCGTTGATGATGGATCACCAGATGACTGTGGGAAAATCTGCGATGAGTATGCGAAGAAAGATGAGAGGATAGTTGTCGTTCATAAGGAGAATGGAGGCGTCTCTAGTGCACGAAATACTGGAATTGATGCTAGTACAGGCAAGTTTCTTATGTTTTTGGATGCTGATGATTGGATTGAAGAAGCTACGCTAAGATTCGCTATCGGTGAGCAGAGGAAACTTCAGTCAGATTTAGTAGGCTGGAATCATTATTATAATGAAGGAAAAGAGCAGAGAAGAAGAAAAGCTATTCATCCGAAGTCAGTTCATTATGAATGTGGTAGTATTAAAGACCTTCAGATCGATATGGTTAGCCCAAATCATGATGAGAGAACGCATCAGATAAGTTTGGGTGCTGTTCGAGGAGTATGGGGAAAACTTTATAGGAACGAAATAATAAAAGAGAAGAGCATAAGATTTGATAATAACTTGTCAATAGGGGAAGATGCTTGCTTTAACATAGATTATTTGCAAGAGGCAAAAAGCGCGGATTTCTTTAATACATATTTAAATCATTATAGGGTGTCTGAGGATTCTGCAAACAGAAAGTATCGTGAAGATATTTCAAAAGTCAGGCAACGATTGATTGATGCGTATTACCAAAGATTTAAAGAAGAAATTGACGACAAGAACAAAGAGGTATTGGAGGCCTTTAATTATGAAATTGTCAGTTGCGTCGTTAATTTTTTGAGAAGGTATGCATCAAACAATAATTGTAAAGCCTCTTATTTTATGAGAAGGAAGTATATTTTAGATGTTCTTAAGAATCCAATTATTGATAATGTTGTGAAGATAGAGATTAAAGATGCAAATTATACATTAGCGGAAAAAGTGCTATTATTTGCCATTAAGAATAAACTGGTAGACATTCTTCTATTAATTGGAAAAGTAGCTTAACTGGAGAAAACCATGATATACGTAGATATCAAGGGAAACCTTGGGAATCAGATGTTTCAATATGCCCTTGCTAGAGCAATCCAAGAGAGAAGCGGACAGACTATATGCCTGAATACACATTTTCTAACCAAATATAAGCCAGAGTATCATTGCTCACTAGATGATTATATTTTAAATAATAATGTGATTTTTGAAGACGAGAAATCACTGCCCTTCTTTGTCAATACATATAGAGGAGCAGTTCGGGCTCTTAAAGGTTTGTTTCCAGAACAGTTTTATGAATTCTGTGCAAAATTTGGAGTCTATATTTGGATGCAGGAGCCTTATAAGAAAATGCGCATCAGAAAGACGAAAAATATTTATTTGGTTGGTTATTGGCAGTCAGCGAAATATTTTGCTCCTATTGATCGAACTATCAAAAAGGAATTTACTCCTAAGCAGCCACTGATAGAAGAAAATTGGGATCTTTACAATAAGATCATGAATACAGAGTCGATCTGCGTGACAATACGACGGGGAGATTATGTAACGAATGAAAAGTACAAGAAAGAGTTTTTTCTTTGTGATAATGATTTCTTCTTAGAGGGTGTCAAAAGAATCAAGGAAGAAATTCCAAATGCCGTGACATTTGTTTTTTCTGACGATGTTGCTTGGGTCAGAGAAAATGTACCATTTGAGGGTGAAGTATATTATGAGACAGGCAAAGACCCTGTATGGGAAAAGCTTCGATTAATGTCGGCATGCAAACACTTTGTAATATCGAACAGTACGTTTAGCTGGTGGGCACAGCATTTATCAGACTACCCTGATAAAATTGTATATGCTCCATCTAAATGGTTCCCTGACGGTAGAGCATGTGACATCTATGAAGACAATTGGAGATATATACAGGTATAATATGAAAGTAGCAGGAATCGTTCTCTATAACCCGGATATTGAAAGACTTAGGGAAAATATCGATGCTGTTAAAAATCAGGTAGATCATCTGATTTTTATTAATAATCATTCTGCTAATTATTCGCAGGTAAAACAGATCTGTGATAAAGTTAATAACAGCACATTTATTGATAATAAAAAGAATCTAGGTGTCGCATATGCCCTGAATCAGATTGCTAAGAGAGCTCAAAACCTAGGAGCTGAGTGGGTTTTGACTTTGGACCAGGATTCTGTCTGTTTACCGGGGATAGTATCAGAGTATGAGAAATATACGCAAAGTGGGGCGGCTTCTTTGACCTGCTATATGAAAGACCGCAATTTTGACATCGATAACTTGGCTGATCTTGAAATTAGTGAAGTCGATTTTTGTATTACATCTGGGAATTATATCAATCTTTCGATATGGAAAAAATTGCATGGTTTTGATTCGAGACTGTTTATTGATAAAATTGACACCGATTACTGTTATCGCTTGATAACAAATGGATATTCTATTTTGAAGATTCCATATGTAGGAATTCTTCATGAGGTCGGGACAAATACTCAGAGACATAAGTTCCTTGGAAAGTCATTTGTGGTCTTCAACCATTCCCCCTTTCGATGCTACTACCTAATCAGGAATCAAATCTATTTTGGAAGAAAGCATGAGAAGACAATGGGGAAAAAGAACTCGCTGCGATATAGATTGACGGCATGGACAAGAATATTTATTTATTTAGGGTTTGAAGATAAAAAAGCACAAAAGTTAAAAGCTTGGATTCGAGGTTTAGCAGATGGATACTCTATGCGGATTAGATATTGATTTTCAAGTATAGGTTGTAAGTCACAAGTGAGGTGTTATTCATGATATACATTGTATCAACAGGAGATATGGTTACCGGTGGGCCAGAAACATTACATCAGTTGGCAAAACTATATAAAGATCAGGGGAACGATGTAAGCATGTTTTATGTTGATCCACATGTGCTTACAGTGCCAGAGCGGTTTAAGATTTATGATATAGATGTTGCAAATAGTATAGAGGATTCATCTGATAATATTCTTATTGTTCCCGAAACATCAACATATATTTTAAATAAATATAAAAAAATTAAGGTTTGTATTTGGTGGCTATCTCTTGATAATTATAAGAGAATGATTCCATCAAATATGGTCAGATGGAGAGCAAAGGTACACAACACTCCAGTTTTGCTCTATCCTGTTGTTTTTTTGTATTTGTTATCAAAGAAAAAATTCCATTTCGCCTATTATAAATTCAATGATAGGGATCATTACTACCATGCCTATAATTGTGAGTATGCACATCAGTTCCTCTTATCAAATGGAATTAAAGAAGAAAAAACTATTTATTTATGTGGTCCGTTGATGTTACGCAGCGAATTGATGGTGGTGAAAACAGCAGATAAAATTCGCAGCTTCTG